>CANRCL010000001.1 GCA_947629115.1 uncultured Bacilli bacterium
TTTTAATTTTATTTTAGCACCAACATTACTTAATTTATGAATGATATTTTCATACCCCCTTAAAATATAGTCTATATCAGAAATAACTGTTGTACCATTTGCAATTAATCCAGCCATAATTAAGGCGGCTCCTCCTCTTAAGTCAGTAGCATTTATTTGGGTACCTTTTAATGGAGTTTTGCCTTTTATCGTTGCTGTTCGGTCATTAATTTCAACAATAGCCCCCATTTTTTGTAAATGTGGATAATGACCTATTCTATTTTCATAAATAGTTTCCGTAATACTACTTGTACCATCGGCTTGAGTAAGTAAAACACTCATAGGTTGGTTTAAATCTGTTGGAAATCCAGGATAACCTAAAGTTGTAATATTTACTGGTTTTAAATTTTCCGATTTATTCATTATGGCATAATCTTTACCTAAAGTATAATTTACTCCCATTTCATTAAGTTTTTGAAATAAAGCCTCATTATGATTTGGATTAATTCCGGCAACTTTTAAATTATCTCCCAATAAAGCACCCATTAAAATATAGGTTCCCGATTCAATTCGGTCAGGAATTACTTCTATTTCGGCTCCGTTTAATTTTTTAACTCCATCAATAATAATAGTATCTGTACCAGCGCCACTTATTTTAGCACCCATATTATTTAAGAAATCCATAATATTAACAATTTCAACTTCTTTAGCAGCATTATGAATTATTGTTCTTCCCTCAGCCATTACAGCAGCATACATAATATTAATTGTGGCTCCGACACTTGCAAAGTCTAAAGTTATCTCTGCACCTTTTAAATGTTCTGCATTTAAAGTATATTTATGTCCTCTTTTTGTCACTTTAGTACCTAAGGCTTTAAAACCTTTTAAATGTAAATCTATTGGTCTAGATCCAATATTACATCCTCCAGGAAAATATATTTCAACATGTTTAAATTTACTTAAAAGTACTCCCATAAAATAATAAGACGCTCTTAATTTTACACTTAATTCTTGAGTTATTAAAGTATTTTTTAAATTAGTTGTATCAATTTTAATTGTACTATCTTTTTGATTTATCTCACAATTCAAAAGTTTAACAATATCAAATAAAGCATCACGGTCAGTTATATTTGGAACATTTTTTATGGTACTTATACCATCTGCTAAAAGTGCTGCTGGAATTAAAGCAACGGCACTATTTTTTGCCCCTCCAATAGTTATTGTACCTTTTAATGGATAACCACCCTCAATTATAATTTTTTCCATTCTCATACCTTCTTTATAAATTTCAAAGATATTTTTAACAAACTACCTTTTACTATTATTTATGTTATTTTTGGGTTTTTGTGCCATATAACATATAATTAAACAATAGATTTTTAAATAATTAATTTCTTAAATCAAACCTTGATTTTACCGGTTTTCTTAAGATAATAATACTTGATTTTATAATAGTTTGTCAACTAATTTCAAGAATGTATGAACTCGTTATTTACACTATGATAATAGTTTTAATCTTAAATACTCGATAGGATTAATATAAGGCCCTATAAAATCTTTAGTTAATAGTTTATTTATCATAAAATAAATTAAAATTATTTCTATTATAATTAATATTACATTTATTATTATAAAAGTTTTTTTAGTTATATATTTATTCATTTTTATCTAAATAGAATTCACAAGTTGCTATTTCACTTACATTGGCATTAATATAGCCATCTTTATAAGTTATATCTGTTTCTATCCTTTCATTATTAGAATTTTTACAATTACTCCTTTCGGAATTTATTGAATAATTAACATTTGCTGGAATACTAAATCTTTCAATATATTTATTGGAATTAACATCTTCTTCAATAAATAATCTTGCTGTTATATCCGATGTATCTTTAGTAAAGTAAATACTACAATTATCTTTTTTATTAGTTTTTAAGACAACTTTATGTAATTCACTATTATATTCTAGTTCATTATTGTTATCACATTCATAATGGCTATAAGTATATCCATAGGCTGGAATTACTTCTCCTAAAACATAATTACCACTTTTAATATCATCTTCTAACATAATATTTATATTAATATCTGATTCACTAATTAAATCAAAATATGCCGAACATATATCTTTTTCGGTTAAAGTTGAAGAAAAGTTTTTTAAATCATTACTGAAATTTAATATTGAATTATTTTGACATTTATAACCACTAAAAGAATAACCAAAAGTAGGTATATCACTAACTAAATGATATTCATTATCATCTCCAGCATTTTCTAAAAATATTTTTAAAACATAATCATAGTTATTTTTAGATATATCACCAACTAGTGCGTGAATTAAACTTATTGAGTCTGTATCTCGGTAATAAGCAGAGGAAGCAAAAATATTTAATATAAGTATTAAAACAAAAGCACTTGTAATAGAAATAGTTAGATATTTTTTTCGCTTTTCTCGTTCTTTAAAATTATTTTTAATATTATGATAATAGCCTTTTGAAACATTTATGTAATGCTTAATTTTACCTTTTACATATTTGAAATATTTTTTAATATCAGTAGTATACTCTTTTATAATTTCTTCAATTTTATTTTTCATAATATCACTTATTTATATAATGAAAAATTTTTTTAATTTTTATACATTAATCATTTAAAAATATGAATTGTTCCTAGTACTAATAGCAAAATTATTCCTAAAATGTTACCATATATGCCTAGTTTTTCATGAGAATATTTGCCAATTAAAAGACCTAAAAAGGTAAATGAGGCAGCACATAAACTAAAAATTAACCCAGATAAAATTACATCACTTGTTATGGCTTTTAAACCAAGTCCGGTTGAAAAACTATCTAAACTTACTGATATCGAAACTAAAAACATATTAAAAAAATTAAGTTCAAAAAACTTATCATCCTTTTTTATAAGTTCAATTATCATTTCAATTCCAATAAATAATAAAATTATACCTAATAAAAAGTTAACATTAATATTTAAAAAATTAATTATTTTATTTCCTAAAAAAGAACCAAATAAAGGCATAAAAAAATGCATTATACCGACTATGGTACAAAGAAATAAGATTTTGTTTTTACTTATATTAAATGTTCCTATACTAAGGCAAACAGAAAATGTGTCCATTGATAATGAAATTCCAATTAGAAATAACGATATTAATATAGACACATTTATCACCTAATTAAATATATTTTTATTATTTAAATTTATTAATCAATTTAGATACATATAATTCGTATTCAGCATTATCTAAATTATTTTGTTCATCTAAAAGACATAAAGGAGGAAATAAAACACACCACCAATTATGACCTTTACCCTCACCTAATGTAATTACTAAACTTTCATAATTTCCTGCATTATAATTAATTCCTTTATATGTTTTTTGAGGAAAATAATTGTTACCAAAATTTACATCATATTTAACATCATATTTATCTAAAACATAATTTATTTTATCTAAATTATTATTTATAAGATTTCTTGCTTCTTCAATATTCTTTACATCATTAATTATTGAATATACTTCTTTTTCAACATCATCTTTTATTTTTAATTTTAATTCTTGGTCAATTTTTTCATCACTATTAGCAATAACTCTAAATCTTATAGCATCATTTGGAATTAATATGTTTTCTTTTTCATTAATTCCCACTAATACAATTAATAATACAAATAAAATAACTATTATATTTTTCATTCATTTCACCTATATAGATAATGGTAAAAATATAATAGTTTTATTCAATAATGTTATTTTGTGGCAAGAACTAGACGTGCTCCAAGTACACCAGATATACCACCAGTAAATCTACCAAAATAAAACTGACCGGCTATACCACCATCAGAGAAAATTCCCTCTCTATAAAACCAAGGAGCATTAGAGTCAACAAAGCTTGAAATGTCAGTATACCAACTACTATGGTATCTTAATACCCCGGAAGTTTGTCCGACTCCGGCTGTTCCATCGCCATCATAATATTGATAAAATGGTCCCATCTCTCCAGTAGCATCTCCTAATATTCTCTTTGTATATTTTGATATTGTACTATCTGCTGGATATGTATCTACATAATTTTTATAAGTAGTGGTTAATTCTGTTAACTCAAAACCACTGTCTCCTACTTGACCTAATATATATGCCATAGTAAATTCGTTTGATCCACCACTCATATCATATACTCCTGTTATGTTTCCTGTTGTACTTGCTAGATACCCAGCACCGCTATTATAGGCTTGCGTTTTATCACTTTCTTTACTGGTTCCAGTTTCTCCCGGTACTTTTTCTTGATTACTATTCGCTACCGCTCCATATCCGGTCATAAAATCTGAAGCATTATTAACATTTAAATTACTCCCTATTCCATATATGGAATGTGAAAGATAAGCTACGGCTCCCCATTCTGTGTTTTTCATCATATGACTTTCAAGTGTTCGATTATAATTATATGAACTTAAGAAAAAATTTTTTACTGTATTGCCTCGCCATGAATTGACATTTGGCTTTACTATTACTCTTTTACTATTATTTGTATTAATTGCTGCTTTTGCTGTTGTCCAACTTGATGTATCACTTATTGGATTTCCATTATCTGCCGTTTGGTTATACCCGATTTCAAATTTGCCTACCCAGATACCATTTAATTTTTTATCCCCTAGATTAAAGGCTGGATGAGTATAATATTCATTTAATTGAGCTTGATTTTCATTCATTCTAGGATTAACATCTACATTACCAAATTTAATATCAATTATTCTTGGTTTATTAAACGCATTTTGGGGTGAAGTTTCATAATTAGTATCAGTTAATTTAGTTGTTAATCTAGGAGCACTATTATATTCTTCTGTATTTGCTAAATTCCATATCTTATAACTATATCTTGGTATCCACACAAAATAGCTTTCGATGTCTTCTTCTAGAATTATATCTCCAGGTTTATATGTATATTTTTTTTCACCACCATTTTTGGGATTATCTACAAGTAGTACCGCATTTGCCCATTTTTTAGCATTATAATCATACCATTTGGTTTTTAAATTAGCATAATGCACTGTTCCATCATCATCTAAAGTTATTGGTATTAACTTTTTAGTTGTTCCTTCTACATCTAGTACTGGGTCTGCTCCATTAAGTGTTTTATCTTTCCATACTTCACTTAACAAACCAGATTTTTCATATAACTCGTCAATAGCATCTTGAACATTATCATATTTTCCACCACTAGTTGTTTTATCATATGATACATCTTTACTTTTGATTATTGTTGTGGCGGCATACACACTTGTTCCGGATATTAATGCGCCAATTATTAACCCTATAATTAACTTGCTATTATTCTTCACTTTATCACTCCTATATCGTAATATATTATGATTTTCAACTTTATTATAATCGTAAAATGATACGATGTCAATGAGGTGAATAAATGAAAATTAATACAAAAAATTATAAAACTAATGAAATTTTTAAATTTATAAGACAAGGATTAAATTTAACACAAGATGAACTTGCAAAGGGAATAAATGTTAGTAAAAGTTCTATTGAAAAATATGAATATGGCACAGTTAATTATACATTTGAAACTTTAGTTAAAATTGCTAAAGTATATGATTTAGACATTATCATTCAAAAAAAATAAGACTTTTAAATTTGTCTTATATTTTTTTATTACTTATAAAAAAGTATCTTTCATAACCATTATAATCGTATTCTAATTTATAATAAGAATTTAGCAAATATTTTTTGACTAACTTAATAATTTCTGAACTTTCTTTATCGCCAATTTCAAAGGCTATTAAATAATCTGTATTTAGATTATTATTTATTTTTTCTAAAATAACTTTATAAAAGTAAATTCCCTTATCTTTAGCAAAAATAGCATTTGTTGGTTCATATTTAATTTTTTCATCTATTTCGCTATTCATTGGTACATAAGGGGGATTACTTATAATTAAATCATACTTTTTTGAAGATTTAAAATTATGAATATCAAGATTTATAAAATTTATATTTACATTATTTAATTTAGCATTTTCTTTGGCTGTTTTAATGGCTTCATTACTAATATCTATTGCATCAATTTGACTATCTAAGCTTTTTTTCAAAGCAATACTTATGCATCCACTTCCAGTACCAATTTCTAATGCATTTATACATTTTATATTTAAAGTATTTAGATAATTAATTGTTTTCTCCACTAAATATTCTGTTTCAAAACGTGGTATTAAAACATTTTCATTAACATTAATAGTTAAGCCACAAAAATCAACATTACCTATTATATATTGAACTGGATAACCTTTTTTTAATTTTTTTAATGCTTTTGCTTGAAGTTCTTGTGGTACATACTTATTTATTAATTCTATATCAGTCATTAAGCCTCAAAGTTTTCGCCAGCCAATTTCAAACGCATATCTTCAGTAATTAATGCCTCAATAATTGGTTCTAAATGGCCATCCATAACTCTATCTAATTCCATTATTGAAAAGTTTATACGATGGTCAGTCACTCTATTTTGAGGATAATTATATGTTCTTATCTTTTCAGACCTATCTCCGGTACCTATTTTACTTTTTCTTTCTGCCCCAAGTTCAGACTCTTGTTTTTGTTTCATTTCATCGTGTAATTTTATTTTTAATAATCTTAAAGCATTTTCTTTATTTTGTAATTGACTTCTTTCAGTTTGACAGCCAACGACAACACCAGTAGGAATATGGGTAATACGAACTGCTGAATTAGCCGTATTAACTGATTGACCACCAGCCCCACTAGAATGAAATACATCAATTTTTAAATCACTTTCTTTAATTTCAATATCGACATCTTCAACTTCCGGCATAACTAAAACCGTAGCAGTTGATGTATGAACTCGACCTTGAGTTTCTGTTGTTGGAACTCTTTGTACTCGATGAGAACCACTTTCATATTTTAATTTAGAATAAACATTATTTCCCTTAATCATACATTCAATTTGAGAAAAACCACCACTAGAACCCTCAATTGAATTTAATACTTCTATTTTCCAACCATTTTCTTCGGCATAGTATGAATACATTCTAAATAAATCACCAGCAAAGATATTGGCTTCATCTCCACCAGCAGCCCCTCTAATTTCCATAATAACATTTTTGCCATCATTTTCATCTTTAGGAACTAATAATACTTCTAATTCACTTTTCAAATTAGTTAATTTTTGATTTAAATTTTCAAATTCTGCTTCAGCAATTTCTTTAAATTCTGGGTCATCTAATAAAGATTTTGCTTCTTCTAAAGCCTTATTGGTATCTTTATATTCATTATATTTATTAACTACTTCTTCTAAATCACTTTGTTCTTTAGATAATTCTTTTAACTTGGAATAATCATTTAATACTTCTGGTTTTGTAAGTTCAAGTTTTAATTCTTCATATTTCTTAACAATGTTCTCTAATCTTTCAAACATATTTATCACCCATTTCATTTCGATTATATCATTTTAAATAAAAGTCTTCAACTGATGTTAATACTTGAAACATCTCTTTTAATCAATTGGGACAATATGAATATTACAATGTTTAACTAATTTAAATTTTTTCTCAATTTTATTATGTATCTTTTCAACTATTTTATTGGCATCCTTTAAACTTAAATTACCATCAATAGCAATTTCAGTATCAATATATATTTTACTGCCAAACATTCTTGTTTTTAAATCATTTATTTTAATATTTTCGTGCATACTTAATATAACATCGACAATTTCTTTATTAGTTTCTTCATCACAAGCCCGGTCAATTAATTGGTTAATTGCATCAATAAATATTTCAATCGCTGTTTTAATAATTAAAACACATATTAATAATGAACAAATAGGGTCTAAAATAGGATAACCTAAACGAGATACCAAAATACCAATAAAACTTCCTACTGATGATAAAGCGTCACTCCGATGATGCCAAGCATCTGCTTCCATGGATGATGAAGATATTTTTTTGGCTGTATGCATTGTATAATGAAACATAATCTCTTTTACAACTATTGATACAAAAGCCGCGATTAAAGCCCAAACACCAGGAACACTTAAAGTTTCATTAGTTCCTTTAATTATTGCATCAATTCCTAAACTACCTATTCCTATTCCTGTAATAAATAAAAAGAAAGATAAAATAACAGCAAATACAGATTCAATTCTCTCATGACCATAAGGATGTTCTTGGTCGGCTTCTTGGTTAGAGATTATTAACCCAAATATTACAGCAATAGTCGTTATAGCATCAGATAAAGAATGAACTGCGTCAGATATTAAAGCATTAGAATTAGCAACTATACCAATAATTAACTTAAAAACAAATAATAAAAAGTTAATAACAAGTGTTATCAACGATACTTTTACACCTATATTTTTAAATATTTTTTTCAATCAAATCACCTTCAACGTATAAAAAGTGAAACAAATAATTGCTTCACATATACTTATAATTTATACAATTTATTTAATAATAAGTAATAAATTTAACTAATTTATTTCCTCTTCTTCATCAAGAATTACTAAATCTTTTAAATCATCCTCTTCTTCATCATCATTATCTAAATCGTTGTCATAGAAAATATCTTCATCTTCTTCATTAGTATCTTCAGTTATATCTGAATCATCTTCTTCAAGTTCTTCGGCTCCAGCCTCATCTTCATCATCTTCAACAATTATATTTTGAACATGATTTACTGCTAAATCCCAATAACCATTATCTAATAAAACAAATTTTTTATTAATTGATAATAATTCAAAAAAGTCAGTTATATGGTCCATTACACTATTTTCATCTAAACCTAAGGCTTCACTTACTTTTTTAAATAAATCTAATAATTTCATTTTCTTTCCATTTTGTTCTAATACTAAATAGGCTATTTCATCATATCCCATTGATTGTAATTCTTCTTTTGGTATATCTTTTAAACTCATTTTAATTCTCCTTATCTACTCATTATATGCAATAGTTATAATATATTTCTATAATATTTGTATTATTATTTCTTTTTCTTCATCAGAAATAGTATATTTTAAAATTATTTTATCTTTATTTTCAAAACTACAACTATCTAATTTATCTGTAAAAGTTAATTCCTTTTCCTTTAAAAAATAACTATATATTTTTTTATTAAAATCGACTTTAAATGTAAAATCATTATTTTGTCTTTCATATATTTTTTTATTTAAGTCAACAATATTTATAGTATTTTTATCTTCAAGAAATTTAATTAACTGATTATTTATCTCACACTCGACATTTGTATACTCAATAATTATTTGATTTTCTACTTTTAAACACCAATTTAAGTATCTTTTTATAAATTCACCTCTTTTGTCTTAAAAAATATAACATATCATTAGTATAATTTCAACATATTTTTTTAGTTTTTTTACATAATAATCATAGGTGATTAAATTGCGGGCAGTAAAATTTATCTCAAAAATTTTTTTATTTGGCTTTTTAGCCTTTGTTGTTTGCTATTTAGGTATTAATATTTATGCCATAATAACTCCTAAATTAAATATTACTAATAATGGTACTTACTATTTATATGATAATAAAGATGAATTAGTATATCAAGGGAGTAGTACCTCATCTTGGGTTAATATTGAAAATATGGATGAAAAATTAGTTAATGCGGTGGTTGCTATTGAAGATAAAAAATTCTATTCACATCATGGTTTTGATATACCTAGAATTGCTAAAGCGATGTTAACTAATATTCAAAGTGGTTATATAGTCCAAGGAGCGTCAACAATTACGCAACAATTAGTTAAAAATTTATATTTAGATTTTGGTAAAACTTGGAAAAGAAAAATTGAAGAAGCATTTCTAACTATTATAGCGGAAATTCAATATGATAAAGATGAAATATTAGAGGCTTATTTAAATACGATTAATTATGGTAATGGCAATTATGGTGTAAGTAATGCATCACTTTACTATTTTAATAAAGATGTTAAAGATTTAACTTTAGAAGAAGCCATTATATTAGCAGGTATTCCTAAAAGTCCTAATAAATATAATCCTGTATCTAATTTAGAAGCCTCTTTAAAAAGAGCCAATATTGTCGCGAAAGCCATGGTTAATAATGGAGCAATGGATGAAGAAACTTATAATAATTTGGATTTTGAGAATGTTAAAATTTATGGAAAAACAAATGAAAATAATTTACAAATGCTAATGTATTATCAAGATGCTGTTTATAAAGAATTAGAAGATTTAGGAATTAGTAAAAGTATTTTAGAAACTGGGGGATTAAAAATTTATACAAATTTGGATTTAGCCAAACAAACTAGTTTAGAAAAAAATATTTTAAATAATTTAGAGAATAATGATGGTTTACAAGTAGCAAGTTTAATTGTGGACCCAGACACCGGAAAAATAGAAGCCTTAACTGGTGGTTTAGATTATGGTAAAAGTCAATATAATAGAGCAACGGAATCGAAAAGACAAGTTGGTTCTACTATGAAACCATTTTTGTATTATACTGCTTTAGAAAATAATTTAATTTCTTCATCTAAATTTACTAGTGAATATACGGTTTTTAATGTTAATAATAAAGAAACTTATTCTCCCACAAATTTTAATAATAAGTATGCTAATAAAGAAATTACGATGGCTGCTGCGATTGCTTTTTCAGATAATATTTATGCTGTCAAAACAAATTTGTTTTTGGGTGTTGATGCTTTAGTTAATACGGCTAAAAAAGTAGGTATTAAAGAAGAATTAATTGGAGTTCCCTCATTAGCATTAGGAACAGGAGAAATTAATATTATTGATTATGCGACAGGTTATGCCACACTTGCAAGTGGCGGTTATAAAAAGAATTTATATTTAATTAGAAAAATTGAAGATGCCGATGGTAATGTTATTTATAATAAAGATGATAAAAAAAGTCTGGTCTTAAATCCAAACTACGTTTATATATTAAATGAATTATTATCAAATACTACTAGTTCTGCTTTTAAAGATTATACAACTGCAACGGCTGCAACTATTGCTAGTAAATTAAGTCGAAAATATGCCATTAAAACGGGAACTACAGCAACAGATTATTGGACAGTTGGATATAATAAAGACGACTTAATGTTAGTTTGGCTGGGCTATGATGATAATAGAGAATTTACTAAAAGTTATAGTGCCATTGGTAAAAATATTTGGGCTGATACAATGGAAGAAATACAAACTGGCCTAGAAGATAATTGGTATGAAACTCCAAAAGATGTAGTAGGTGTTATCTTAGATGCAGTAACTGGAGAAATTACTAATGATTCTAAAAGAGCCATAATGTATTATTATTTAAAAGGTAGTGAGCCAACATCAGCAGAATTAGTAGTAAAAAAAGAAGATGACAATTAAATAACGTCATCTTCTTTTAATAAACATTTAAAATAATTAATTTGCTAAATTGCTTGCTTCAGATTCTTGTTTTTGTTCAGTTGCTTGTGTTGCTTCTGCATTAGCTACAATTAATTGATAAAGTTGTTCAACTTTTGAAGTATATGATTGGAATCTTCCTTCCAATTGATTAAATCTACCTTTTAATGCTTCTGCAACTTTTCCTTCTGTTGAATTAGGGTCAGTTGCTTGAGCCATTGTAGTTTTTACATCATCAAATATACTTTGCATTGTCTTACGGCAATTTTCTATTGTATTAGCATCCTCTTGTACTCTTTCATAAGTAATTCTTGTAGATCCGTCCATTATTTATTTCCTTTCTAATCAATATTAATTCTTGCAATATTATCTGCTTGATTTTTTACTACAGCACCACCATATGAAGATAAAAATTGTCCATATTCCCCAATTATTTGGGCCATACGATTCATATCAGCATGGTGACGTTCAATTTCATTAGCAAGTGCTATTGCATCTGGTGAAGTATAATTACTATGTACCATTTCCTCAACAGTTGCATAAATTTTCTTAACATTATCAGCAAATGCTTGACTATGTTCTACCATTTGGGCTCCTTTTGCCCTTAGTTCAGCTGGGTTAGCATAAAATAATCCCATATTACTTTTCCTCCTTTATATAAGTAATAACCGTGTACCAGTTTTTATATTTGAATCTTTAATTATCATGTTCATATCATAAATTTCGCCACTAGATTTATTATAGAGACTCGGCTTATTATTTGCATAATAATTATGAGTTAACTCAGGAATATTTCTTACTAATAAAGTAATAACATTATGTATTCTTTGATCAATAGGAATTAGTAATTCGTATTCTTTATCTAATATTGGAATTTCTAATATTACATAAACTCGAAAATTCATATATATCAACTCTCTACTCTTTAAATATACTATTTATTTCCTAGATTGTAAATTTTTTTTGAATACTTTTTACATTTTGTTTACGTTTTATATAAAATTTTTTTATCCTTTATATTCATCCATAAAACTTGTATCACCTACATCAAGCATTTCAACAAGTTCTAATTCTTTTTGTTCTAAATCGTCTTTACTTTCTCCTATACTTTTTGATTCTTGTATTAATGCATTTATTTCTTCTACACTACTTGTTATTTTACTTTTTATGGTATTTATTATATCATTTTCTACTTTTGGAGATAAGGTTGTACTTGCATATCCCTCTTCCTTTAAACCATTTGCTACTGACTCTAAATTAGTCTTCTTTTCTTCTATAATTCCTACATTACTTTCTAAAAATTCTGAATCAAATTTTAAAACTGTATCGTCTGTATATGATTGTTTATACATTTCTATAATATCTTCATCTGTAAGGCCTGGAACTAATGCTTTTACTTCTTCATATCCTATTTCTTCATACTCGCCTGTTTCAACATTATATATCTCAAAAGTATAATTATCTATGTTATTTAAATCTCTTACCCCTAAAGCAAAATCAGATATACCATCTAATACAGGAATTGTATTAATTACAGGATGAGAATTACCATTAGTATAATAATAATCATTACTTATTTTTATAGAATATTTAAATAAAGATGCATAATTATCACCATTCGCATTAATTTTATAAACGGATTTATCTCCTTCTCCACATATAAATGCCACTGTATTATTTAAATATTCACCATATTTTTCAACCATTTTTACATCGGGTGCACCATGAAAAGTTCCATCACTTAGTACTACTACATTTGCTGGAATAACTAATTCTTGAGTATTTTCATCAATATAAGAAGTTTCTTTATTATAAATTGCTTGAGCCCAAACGGCTTCATCTGCTGTTTTAGAAAATCCAGCAAAAGTTCCTCTTTTTATGTTTAAATTATACTTTTGGGCTAAATAATTAACAATATCATTTTCGATATAAGCGTTTTTTTCACTATCCCAAATATCACTTGCACAATATCCAGGTAATATAGTTAATACTTGTGATGGATTATCTGCCATATTATCATTTAAATAATTAACCATTGGTAAACTAGTTTTTGCATTTTCAAGTTTTTTCATATTTTCATTAGCATGCATATATAAATAAAACGAAGCATCCTTTGGTGTATTAGAATTATCTTCTAAGTAACTATCAGGCACATAATAATAAACTTGTACTTCTCCGCCTTTAGTTTCTGAGTATATATTTTCACAAACTAATAAACCATCATCCACTTTTGTTACATTTTTAAAATTATTTATAATTGCATTGTAGTCTTCTCTACTTGTATATGTATAAACCATTTAAATCACTCCCCTGTTTAGCCTTTATATTCATCTATAAAACTAGTTTGACCGATATCAAGTATTTCTACATTACTAGCCTCAGCATTTTCTAATTCTACTTTACTTTCTCCAATTTGACCTGTTAGTTCTTCAACATTAGTTATAGAATATAACATATCTCTTATAACACTTATAATGTTGCCAATTATAGTATTTTCAACTTCGGGAACGGTTGTAGTACTTGCAAAGGAATCACTTTTTCTTTCGCAACATAAAGTCATTAAACTATTTATTTTATTTTTTATTATAGCAACATTTTCATTCAAATATTCATCGTTATATTTAGCAATATAAGATTCTAAATTATTAACATTTTGATTTACTTCTTCCCATAAGGCTTGATTACTTAAGTCAATAAAATCTTGCTCTGTAAAACCCGGAATTATTTCTTTAAGATATTCATAATTTATTTCTTCAAATTGACCAGTTTCTTTATTATACATTTTTATTGTAGTGTAATTTCCAATATTATTTAAATCTCTCAAGCCCAGAGCAAAATCCGAAACACCATCTAATTGTGTAATTAAATTTCTTCTAGCATGATCATAACTACTTCCACTTACTGTATAATAATTATTATCAAATAAAATTGCATTTTTAAATAAATCATAATAATTATCTATCGTATTGTCTCTTCTATGGAATATTAATGCTGTAGTATTATATAGATTATTTCTTAAAAATTCATCGGGAGAGGTCATCTCACTTCCATCACAAATTACTACAACACTTTCAATAGAATTATTATTTAATGAGTTAAAATATGCTTGGTAATAAACTGCTTCATCTGCTGTTTTAGAAAATCCACTAAAAGTACTTCTAATAATCGTCAATCCACCAGTATTATTAGATATTTTTTCTAGTATTTTTGAATATATTTCGACTCCTTCTTCACGATCATAACTATTTGCACAATAATCGGGAATTATAGTAAGAACTTGGGAAGGAGTTGGAGGATCATTTTCATATATACTTTCATATAAATAATTGGCAATTGGTAAACCTGACTCACTATTAGCCTTGCCATCTGAATTTAAATAAGTATAAGCACAAACATTGTTGCTATCTATATTATCAGGCATATAATAATAAAACCCTATTTCTTCTCCATTAACTTCCACGGTGTCATATTTAAGAATTGATACTTCATCACTACTTAAATAATCATAATTTTGAAATCCACTTGTTATTGTTTTATATTGTGAATAATTTCTTTCCATATAATATTGCCTTTCTTAATTTATCCTTTATATTCATCCATAAAACTTGTATGACCTATATCAAGCATTTCAACAAGTTCTAATTCTTTTTGTTCTAAATCGTCTTTACTTTCTCCTATACTTTTTGATTCTTGTATTAATGCATTTATTTCTTCTACACTACTTGTTATTTTACTTTTTATGGTATTTATTATATCATTTTCTACTTTTGGAGATAAGGTTGTACTTGCATATCCCTCTTCCTTTAAACCATTTGCTACTGACTCTAAATTAGTCTTCTTTTCTTCTATAATTCCTACATTATTTTCTAAAAATTCTGAATCAAATTTTAAAATTGTATCATCTGTATATGCTTGTTTGGCTAAATCTATGATATCTTCATCTGTGAGACCGGGAATCAAGGCTTTTACTTCATCATATCCTATTTCTTCATACTCACCAGTTTCTTGATTATACTTCTCAAAAGTATAATTTTCAACATTATATAAATCTCCATAACCCGACATAAAATCGACAGCATTATCATTAGTAGCAACTATTGGAGCATTATCATGAGCATTACCACCAATATAAGTAGGATTTTCAATTCTTATAATACCTGCAGCAATATCACCAAATCTTTTAGTTGTGCTTGGCATATTTCCATACATTAATAAATATGTATGTTCTAAACCTTTTTTTAAAATTTCTTCATCTATATTAGGAGCATTATTTTTTCTTTCCATCTCGGTTGCCCCATATAAAGATATAAAATTTGGTTCTTCAATATTATGGTTATAATTATATTCCGCTAAAGAATCAATGGCATATAATCCACCATAACTATTAGCATCAGCATTAACTCTTACAACTTTTACATTACAATCATTTTCAATTTGAGAAACTACTAAATCTAAAATTTCACCATTATTGTCGTATCGATAAAAATCATTATCCATAACTATCCCTAAAGTTTTAGAAGTATTTTTATCATAATAATTCAATTCATATTTACTAGGATAAGGATTAGTACTGGCTTTATAACCATGATAGTGAACATCTGCGACAACATTTCCATTATTGTCAGGCAAATAAACAAAATAATTATACGTAGTTCCTTTTTCATCTATTACGACTGATCCTCTAAATATTTTATCATTTGTTTCTACTATTTCATCAGGTGTCTTATAATTTTTAGCAATATTACCAGCCGTTAATTCCTTATTTATTTCATTTTGTGCCATATTTGAACCTCCTATAATTTTTTATTCATCTTTATCTTTTTTATCTTTTTGATTATTTTCTTCTTGAGTCAATTCTTCTTTAGCAAAATTTAATTCATCTAAACTCTTTTTAAATAAATCCTTACTCTCGTTAATTTTTTGATTAATTTGATTTAAAGTTTGTTTATTTTGCTCTAAAATACTATCAAAATACATAGATAATTGTTTTCCTTTTAAAGATACCATTAAAATATTTATACATTTATCTATCGACTTACTTGTTTCTATAAAACTTTCATTTATATTTTCTAAATTTTTATATTGTTTATTAATATTTTCAATATTTTTTTCAATTTCATATTTTTTTTCTTTTACTTTATCTATCTTGTTATCTACTTTTTTTATATCTTTTTCATTGTCATTTAACACTAGACTCTACCTCCTGTAGGAATAAAAGCGCTTTCTATTTTACCTAATGCCGATGAATCACTTGGCTTTAATTGTGATAAAAAGATATAACATTCCATTATTAGCCTCATAGTTTCTCTATTTTGAGCAATGGCAGCACGACAAGATTCAATAGTTGCTTTACAACTTTCCCAGCTTCTAAGAGCACCTATCGTCCCATCTAAATGTATTATAGACAAGGTACTTTCACATTGACTAATTGTTGCTTCTAAATCTTCATTTTCGTCTATAAGTCGCATATATTCAGCCAGTAAATCTTCCATTTTAGAATCGTCAATTTCATCAATTGAATATTTGGATAAATAACTTGGTTTATTATTAGAATAATCCTCCAACACTTTATTACCATCCAGCATTGCTTGTTTTACATTAGATATATATGTAGCAAATCCACTTATTTCATTTGCTAAATTACTATTTTGACTACGATATTCATCAAAATCCATACCACGTAATTCATTCTCAGATTCTCTAACAAAGGAATTCATTAAATTAGATAATTTATTGCAATCGGAAGAAAAACTTTCCATAATATCATTTGCTTTATTATCTGCCGTCCCTAAATCTTCTACCTTTAATAGCATTACGAAAACCTCCTTTTTTATAAACGTTCACTTGGATTATTTAAATTTTGTTGAGCCATATGTGCATAAGCAAATTCTTTAGCCTTAATACTCTCATCAATTATACATCCATTTTCTATAATTTTTTCTACATTCATAAGATGATTACTTAACTCAACTCTAACCGAACGCATTTTAGGATTTTCTATATTTGGTACATTTGTTGTACTAGAGTAATCTGAAACGGAAAATTTAGATTTATAAACACTTGATACAAATGCATTTAATTGTGATAATTTACTTTTTAAAAAAGGATCATTAAGTCTACTAATATTTTTTAAATTATCTATAGTCATAAGTTTTATTTTTTGAATTATTTTTTTTGTACTATTTGCAAAATAATCCTCTAAATTAACACCATACTTTTCGCCAAAAGATACAATATATCTATTTAATGATTCAAAATCTAAAATAAAATTTGCACCGCCATCTTGCCAAAAGGCCAAATTTTTGGCTTGGTGAGTTAAATAACCTCCAAATAATTTTCGCAATTGTTCATTGTCTATACATAACATACTTAAACCCCACCCTAAATTTTCATTATTATTTTTTGACATATATAAGTCTTTACCTTTTCCATAAATAATAAATTGGAAATCTTGTAATACTTCCCAATAATGGGGATAATTTTTAGGGTCATCAAAATCACCACTTAAATTTAAGTGACGAATATCATCTCCATTAAGTGTTGAGTCTAAATGTAGAGGATTTGGGTCAACGAAAACCATAACTCCTTCATCAAAGTCAGGGTTTGTTATACTTAAATATGATCCCACTCTTACTGATATATATGCTCCATTCGAAAAGGCAATACTGTTATAATTTTCTGATGGAATTCCTAATACTTTTTCTATTCCATCTAATATAACAAAATTATTTTCAAGACTTTTTACATCTCCACCTACAATTAAGGCATCACAATTATTAAATTCAGACATTCCTTTTTGAACAGACTGATAATCTTCATGAGAAATACAGCCATTACCGCAATAATAAAAAATAATGGGAGTATTTTCATCTATATTAGTAGGCATATTAATTATGGGAAAATAGACTTCATTTCCATTATCATCTGTATAACTAACCATATTATATGGTCCTGCTTTTTTTTCTGTTGGTTCAAAAGTGTAATTATTTTGATTTAAATTTTCAATTTGTTCCATTTGTTTTCACATCTTCTCTAATTAAATTATAACATCTTTTATAAATTTAGCAAATAAATATATTTAGATATCTAAGAGCATATAAAAAGATTTTTATTCATCTTTAGAATAAAAATCTAATAATTTTATTAACTTAGCATTACCTCTTGAAATGTTATAACCAAAATCGTTTTCTATTTCACTTCTAGTTTCTTTATTATACGTTGAACATTTAATTGTATATTGGTCTGTTACACCAGAACCAACCCATATTGCAAAAGTCGGTTGAACATTATTACGATAAAATTCTTCATATTCATAATTTTTTATTTTATTGACACTATCAATTAATATAACTCTTAATCTACTATAATTCTTAATTTTATTAAGTATATCAATAAATTTATTTTGATTTTCTTTAGTTAAAGCATTTTTAAAATTATCTATTCCATAAATCATAAATACTTGATTATAATCATTATTTTTAATTGCATTTTCTAAGGCAATAAACGCTATGTCAGCATTATTACTATAATAATTTGTGAATATACTATTATCTTTTATATATTCATTAAAATCAAATATGTATACTATTGTATTAGGAATATTACCAATTACTTCACCTAAAGAAGATACAAATTTATCTATTACTGAAATATCTTGGGCTGAAATTAATGAAATTACATTTTTATTATAATCAAATGTAGCAACATTTAAGGTATCTTTTTCTATACCAATAGGAACTTCACTTAAATTGGTTATTTTATCACTAATATTATCAAATCTTACATGGTCTGGTAAAACATCTATTACATTAGCCTTATTTTTTAAATTATCATTTAGGCTTTGACAAACATTTTTAATGAAACTATTTATCTCTGACCATTCATATGGATATGCTGTTTGATATTCATATAATTCCCCATTTTGTCTTATTAAACCTCGACCAACAATTTGGGATGGAACCATTCCTCTTGTTGTTCCTAAAATTGTAGAATAATCACTTGGATCATTAAATTGTAAACATAATTGATTACCAAAATTTTGACTAGTTTTACCTCTAATAGCATTAACACCTGAAGCAGTAATTATAAAACTTATTCCATATTTTTCGCCTTCTCGAGAAAAACCAGATAAAATGTCTAAATAATCTTCATAATTTTCATTTAACGCTTCATAATTATTAATAATTATAATTAATCTAGGAATTTTTTTACCACTTTGTTTAATAAATAAATTGTAATCCCCATTATATTCTGTAAATAATTTTCGACGAAGTTCTATCTCAGCATTTATTTTGTTAAATAAATTTACTAATTTTTCTTCTTCTTGAACAAAGACAACATCTCCAACTTGTGGTGATGGTTTAAAGATACCAAACATTTCTGAGCCAAAATCCATAATATAAATATTTATTTCATCTGATGAATGAGAAATAATTAAACTATAAATAATTGATGTTAACATTATTTCTTTGCCACTACCATTAGTGCCATATATTAAAGTATTACCACCCGAATTTATATCTAATGTTAATAATCTTTGACTTTGAGTACTTGGGTCATCAAGTTCCCCAATTATTGCTTTTATATTCCATTTTTCAGGAATAAATTTATATTTTTTCATTAAATCATTAACATATATTTTAGCAGGTATCTTATCTAGCCATAATTTACGAGATTCCATTTTCTTCTCTTTGGCTGCAGCGATAATATAATTTAATAAATTTGGCAATTCTTCGCCTTGAGATTTTTCTTCTTTTCTTGGCATTGTTTCAATACTTTTTACAGTATCACCTATATTATTAATAAACGAAATATTATGGTCAACAATTTTACTAATTTTATCTTTAGGAATATATTTTACTCCTGCATAGGCTGCTTGGCCCATTGCAAAATAATCATTATATCCAACTTGTAAATAAAATCTTCCAACATTTTTTAAAGCGGCAGCATCAGGACATTTTATAACATCCATACTATCAGATTTTTCTTGAACTTTTAAACATACTTTAAATTTTGAGTTTGACCAAATTTGGTCATCAACTATACCACTTGGTTTTTGAGTAGCCAAAATTAAATGGACACCTAAAGAACGACCAATTCTTGCTGTAGAAATAAGTTCATCCATAAAATCTGGTTGTTGACTTTTTAATTCCGCAAATTCATCAGAAATAATAAATAAATGCGAAATTGGTTCAGTTAATAAACCATCATGATATAATTTTTGATATTTATAAATATCTAAAGTGCTTTCATTTAAAGTTAGTTTGGCTTGATTAAATAATTCTTGTCTACGTTTAAGTTCTGACTCTATTGATGCTAAACTTCTTTTAATTTCCGCAGTATCTAAGTTAGTTATTGTTCCTGCTAAATGAGGGAGTTTAATGCCTGCTAAATCATTTTGAAAAGCACCAGTTAAGCCACCACCTTTATAATCAATCAAAACAAATGATACATCTTCAGGACTATAATTTAAACACATAGATAAAATAAAAGTAATGATAAATTCTGATTTACCTGAGCCAGTCATTCCAGCAATTAAACCATGAGGGCCATGAAATTTTTCGTGTAAATCTAAGTTAAACACTTCACCATCAGTATGTACTCCAATAGGAACGCTTAATGTATTTACTGAATTACTATTATCCCAACGGTCTAATATATTTAATTGTTCAATTCTTCCTACTTTATACATTTCTAAAAAACCTATTGAATTAGCAATATCATCCAACATTAATGGTAATTTAATTGGAATACTAGATAATTTTTCACATAATAGAGAAAAATCAATATTATTTGTTGAATCCATAACAAATGTTTTTTGTTTATCTTTATTTAAATCATTTTTTATAATTGCTGATTCGGCTCCATTTGCTGTTAAAAAGTTATCAACTTCATTTGGTAAATTATTAATTCCTTCATTTAAAATAATTATACCAAATCCTAAATTATTAGGTTCCTCTAATATCTTTTTTACTATTTCTATATTTTTAGTTTTCTTAATATTATCTACAATTAATAAATAATATGGAGCAACATTTTTAAATGTAATATTTCTTTCTACCCTAGTTCCATCTTGTTCTGTATATTTTCTTTGAGTAAATACTTGTTCAAGATAAAAAGATATTTTTGACATTTCATCATAATTAGTAGCCACAAATCTAATATCTCGTGAATTACTCCAAGTATGTGGTAATATTTTAAAATCATTAAGTAATTCTAAATCTTCATCTACCATAAATACTAACTTTAAATCATTATAAGATTGATAAGTTACTAATTGTAGAATTATACTTTTTAATAAATCTTCTCGATAAATTTGATTACCCATTAAGGCTAATTTATTTCTTTCAGTTAAAGAAATTGTAAAAGGAGCATTCTCTATATCTTTAGCACTTTCTGCTACTTTATTTAATTCATCCTTTAAATTATCATTAGACATTGTAAAATCTTCAACGGCGTATTTTAAATTAATTTCAAAATTAATTGTTCCAAGGCCTAATCTAACATTTAAAAAATCATCACTTTCAAGTAATCGTTCCCATAAATTATTTTTTCTGTTTAAAATAGTAATGGCTAAATTTTTAGGCTCCGGATAATTTTCTGTTAAAATTTGATATTGATTTAATCTTAACTCTTCAATTTTTTTCTTTTTTTCTCTTAAATATTCAATATATTTAGTTTGCCGTTCTTCTTCTTTTTTAGCATTTTTCTTTTTAGTATATCTTCTTATAAGAGTAGGCCATAAAACTGTTGAAGTAATCATAGTTAAAGTAATAACAACGGTTGGAAGAACAGTAAGCCAATTTCCTTTATTTGTTGTTACATTAATAATTGATACAGAAGCCGTAACTGCTGAAGACATAGCCATTGTTAACATAGGTCCGATTGTATAAATTACAGGCATTTCTTCTTGCTCTACTTTACCAGGAGGACTATCTATATTGAAATCTTCTTTAATAATAGAGGTTACAAAACGAGGTTGTCTATTAAAATAATCATTTTCATCATATAATTCTAAATTTTCATTCTCTTTTGTTTCTAATAAATTATCATAATTTGATGAAATTGACTTTTTAACAAGTTGAGGAGTATTTATAGATAAACTATTATTATAATTATTTATTATCAAATAGTTATTAACATAAATAATTCTTAAACCCATTATAAAAATGATATCACCATTTTTTATTTTTTTCTTTACTACTCGATTACAATTTACATACACACCAAAAATATTTGAATTAGCATCAATATATAAATTATTATCTTTTCTAGTTAAAATAGCACTTTTTTTGCCTATTAAGCCATTTTGAAAAAAGATACTATCAGATTTATCATTTCCAATAGTAAATACACCATCATTAGTTAAATAATAACTTAAAAAAGTTTTGTCATTTTCTTCACATATAAATAAATAAAATGTATCTTTTTCAGTCTTTAAAACATAAAAATTATTTACATTGACTGCTATTTCAGATATTTCTTCCTTTGATGATATGATTTGACAAACATTATTACTTCTTAATAACCATTTTCCTGTTTTAAATGTTAACTCAATTAAATCTCTTTCAACACCATTGTCATTATCTTTAATCCAATAGTTTGTTATATTTTTATTAGGAAAAGGATATTTATATAATTTTTCTTTTTTAATTAAAAATATTTGCATATTTTAACCCCTAACTATTCTTCTCTTTTTTCTTTTTGTATTTTCTCCTTTTCATCGTTTAAATTATTCAATTTTTTTTGCAGAATATCTGTATTATTATCAATATTTTCAGTTAGTTTTTTTAATCTTCTGTTATTTTCAAGAGAGTTATTTGTAAAAAAACTATTTACTTTTTTTCCTTTAAAAGAAGCCGCTAATAAACTATAGCAATCATCAATTGATTTATTTAAATCGATAAAACTATCTTTAATATTTTCTAACGCTTTTTTTTGATTTGAAACACTAGAAATTTCATCATCAATTTTATTTATCTTTGCTTTATTATCTAATAACGTATTATCCGCTTTTTTTTGATTTTGATTAGTATTATCCATAATTTATCCTTTCAATTAAAACCAAGTAAAAGTTGTTTGAGAACTAGTTATTTGCGAATAAGCAGTCTCATCTGTAGGTTGTAAGTCAGATAAATAAGCAATTGCTTCTTTTAAAAGTTCAATTTTTTCAGAATAATATTCATAATCTTCTTTAGCAGATTGATATAGGCCACAATAATTTTCATATGAAGCACTAGCAGATTGATATTGAGCCCTTAAAGATGCTCTATAATTAGGGTCAGTTATACTAGAATCACCTAATGTACTAGAAATTTCATCCATTTTGTTTTTATATTCAGTCATTTGACTATCATAATATCCCATATTAGCCTCGGCAATTTCTAATTTATATTCTGCATCGTCTAATCTTACTTGAAGTTCTCCTAATTTTGAATTATCAATTTCAGTTATTTCACAAGCAGCTAATGCGGCTGGTTTTCTGTCAATGTATGCTTGCATTGTTTGATTTGCTAATGCAGCATTAGATATTATTGTGTTTATATCATTTGCTAAATTACCTAGTTGACCTTCTTTTTCTTCATATTTTTTAAATAATGCATCAAAATCCGTTCCACTTAAATATCCAGGTGAATTTACTCTAAATTCAGTCATTGCTTGTTTTAAATTCAAAATACTATCAATTACAGGTTTTAAACTCTCTAATGATTTATTTGCTAAACTCATATCTTCTTCTACTAATTTTGCCATTTTATAATACCTCCTATTTCTTTACTTCCTCTAAATTATTAAATTGATTTATAAATTGATTCAACGGTATATTATCAAAATATTCTTTTTTATAAACTAATTTTACATATTGTCCTCTTTGAATTAATCTATCAGGAAAAGATTCATTCCTATATTCATTTACGATATGTTCTATTTGTTGACTTGCATTATCAACTGTTCCAAAATCATAATATTGTTCAACATTAATTATTTTTTGAGAATCATGATAAATTATTATTTTATAATTTTTTCCACTATCATAAACTATTCTATTATCATTTGTATAAACATCTTCATATTTATCAAAAATATCAATAGTATTATTTACATATTTATTATCTTGATTAGGTGTACTTTGGTTTGAAAAATTATTATTTGTATTTCCTTGATTATATGAAGATGAAGGAGCACTTGATGGTTTAACATATTGTAATGGTTCTGTGTAAAAATTAGAATTAGATTCTTCTTTTTTTTCAGGAACTTCTTCAGTTGTTTTGTTCTCAATTGGTTCATCGGGTTTCACTATTACGATTCCTTCACTGGTTTCCATATTACTATCACTTGGCAACTCTTCGGCCTTTTCTTGTTCTTCAATTTCATGAGCATTAATATTTTCGCTAAAATCTCTAGCAGTATTTATGGCTTTCAATGTTTCATCAACTAAATAATATACATTGTCTAAAATTTTATAAATTAATTCCGACTCATATGGGGGAACTAAAGTTGTACTGGCAAACGAATCAATGGATATACTTTCCAAAATATTATATAAACTTTTTAAAGAATTGACCATTAAATCTAATCCATTTTTTAAATATTCATCATCTAATTTTCTAATTAAATCTTTAGCTTCATCTAACTTAGAATTTAAATTTAAATATTTACTTTTTCTTAACAATTCTAATAATTCATTATAACCAACATAATCATTATAATTACTTGCTTCTTCGTCTTCTATATTCTTTTCTTCATCAACAATCTCTTCTTCAGAATTTTCTTCTTTATCATCTGTTATATTTTCTTCTGGTATCACTTTTTCATCAATGGTTTCGTTAACGTTTTTTGATATATTCATATCAATTCCATAGATATCACCAAAGTTTTTATCTTCACCAGAAATATATGCTAAACCACCTTGTTTAAAAAAGTTATAAAGACCATTTCCATTATAATGAGCACCGTATTGAGTGCCATTTAAAGAATTGTATTCATCATTTGTAATACTATAAATTTCATGTGTACTACCATATTTGTCTTTAAAAGTTTCTCCACATCCTCCGGAACCAACTATTAAAAATTTATTTCTAGTTAATTCATTATCCTCTAAGTTAGGAGGAATTTGGAAACTTTCTCCATTACCGGCTGGAGCTACTCCTACAATTGTTCCATTCCAATCAGGATAAACTTTTTCCATTTCTTTTGCTGTATTAATTGCTGAATTTATTCCTCTTGAAAAACAGCAAATATCCACATTTTCGGGATTAATTCCATATTTATTTACATATTCTTGTACTAACATTATATCATTTTGAGATGCTTGATTAAAATCACTATTGATATTTCCAGTCAAAATTAAAGTATTACCATTATAACCACTTTCTCGAATACCTTCAAGGGCTCTATTATAGTCATAACTAATTTCATCACCACTACCACTATAAACTAACATAACATTAGTATTTGAATCTATTACAGGTGGTTCATATAAAGTATCAAATTGTATTTCAGTATTGCCACTTTCATTTGATACAACTAAATTATAGCCTTGACCATCACTCCAATTACCATTTTCTAGTTTTTCAATATAATTATCGTTTTGATTGTTTATACTTTCTGCCATAATAAAGACCTCAATCCTAAACTAAGTATAACATAAAAAAAATTTATTTACTAGATATATTTTAACTTTGTACAATGTTAAAAAAATGTACAAATAAATGTACACTTAAAAATTTTACATATAGATATCAATTTTATAACTTATAATTCCAATGCTTTCACTTTTTGTCTTTTTGATTTCGAAATCATTTTCTTTCAATTTTTCAGCAAATTCATTAAATAAAGCATCTAATTGTTCAGTTTTACTGCTGTAGTCTACTTTTTGGGGTGCTTCAAAATCTAATAATTCAATTTCTTCTTCTTTATTAGAAGTATCATCAGTACTCTCTACAGTACTATCTACTGGTTTGATTTCTTTTATTTCTTTTTCATCACTTGGTGTTTCTGGTTCAACAATTGGTATTTCTGTTTCTTCTTCACTATTATTTTCTTCAAGAGGAATATTTTCAGAAGCTTTTTCTTTTTCTTCCTCTCTTTCATAATTTATAATTGGAATATTAGAAAAATTATCATCTTCTTGTTCTTCCGCACTTTCATTCATATTCATACTAACACTTTCATCTTCAAGAAAGTTAAAAAATTTATTGGGCATTTTTTTAGGTTGTTCATTTTGCATAACAGGTATTTCCTCACTTTTTCCTACATTAGGGCTTACTATATCTGTTGCTGTTTCTCTAATTAAATCTAAATTAGGACTACTATCAACTAAAGGTACATCAGATTTTATTTTATCACTCTTACTTTTTATTTGTTTATCTAATTCTCTTACAGTTAATCTCTCATCTATTATTTTATTAAGCCATTCTTCTTGTTCGTATTTATCTTCTATTTGTAATAGACTTCGAGCATGGCGTTCTGATATTCGACCATCAATTAAAGCATTTTGAACGGCTTCAGATAAGGTTAACAAACGTAACTTATTAGAAATGGCTGATTGACTTAATCCCATTTTTCTAGCCAATTGCTCTTGAGTTATATTATCTTTATCTAATAATGCTTGGTAAGATTTTGCTTCTTCTATTGCTGATAAATCTCTTCTTTGAACATTTTCAACTATTGCAGCTTCAGCACTTCGTTGGTCATCCATATTTGTGACGATAGCAGGTACTTGAGTAAGACCAGCCAATTTAGCGGCTTTATATCTTCTTTCACCAGCAATTATTTCATATTTTTCGGCCAATTTTCTTACTACTAAAGGTTGAATAATTCCGTGTTCTTTTATGGAATTTGCAAGTTCTTTTAATCCTTCCTCGTCAAAACTCAATCGTGGTTGAAAACGATTGGGAATAATATCTTCAATAGGAATATTTAATACTTGTTTTACTTCTTGTGCACTACTATCCACAAAAATCTTCCCCTTTACCTTTATATTCTATATTTAATTCTAACTTATTTATGATTTTTTTGCAATGGCTTTTTGATTATTTTATCATAAGGTCTTAAATCTTCTAATTTAGTCATTCCTAATTTTTTAATAACTAAAATATTTCTAATACCTGTATTTTTATATAATTCAAATTTATTTTGTTCAACTATTTTAGTATTTAAAACTTCCAATGTTTCTTTAGCATCTTCTAAATTTTCATTTAAATTACCTTTTAATGGTATAAATAAGCCATTTTCTTTAACTAAAGGAATTGCTAATTCACTTAAAACTCTTAAATTAGCCACTGCACGAGATGTTACTATATCAAATTTATTTAAATTGTTTTTAGCATAATTTTCACATCTATCATTTATTAAAGTAATTTCTAAATTTAATTTCTTTTTTAATTCTTCTAGAAATTTAATTTTTTTATTATTAGAATCTAACAATACTATATCTAAATTAGGATAAACTATTTTTAAAACCATACCCGGAAAACCAGCCCCAGTACCAATATCTAATAAACTATTTTCTTTAGTTAAATCAACTACTTTAGTAATCATTAAAGAATCAAAAAAATGTTTTAAATAAATTTCTTCATCTGAAGTAATTGCTGTTAAATTTGTATGTTCATTATATTTTTTTAAAAATTCTTTATAAATTTCTAATTTATTTATTTGTTCATTAGTTAACTCGATACCAATGTTTTTTAATTCATTTATAAATTCTTCTTTATTCATTTTTACTATATTCTTTCTTTAAATAAATGGCTAAAATTGATAAATCAACTGGATTTACTCCACTTATTCTTGAGGCTTGGGCAATTGTTTTTGGTCTTATTTCACTTAATTTTTGTTTCGCTTCACTAGCCAAATTTTTTATTTTTTTATAATCAATATCATCAGGTATTTGTTTTTCTTCTACTTTTAAAAGTTTCTCGGCTTCTTTATAGGCTTTCTGAATATAACCTGCATATTTTAATTCAATTTCAACTTGTTCTAAAACTTCTGAATCATATTTAAATTTATGAAATTGATTTAAAAATTTAAAATCAATATTAGGTCTTTTTATTAATTCTTCATATGTTAAATTTCTAGATGGAATATCCAAATTATTTTCTTTAAAGATATTTTTAATCTTATCATCTAACACTAATTTATTTTCTTTAAGTTCCTTAAATAATTTTTGAATATTGGCTTTTTTCTTTAACAATCTTTGATATTGTTCTTCAGAAATAGTTCCTAATTTATAAGCAATTTCTCTTAATCTTAAATCTGAATTATCATGTCTTAAAATTAATCTAAATTCCGCTCTTGAAGTAAGCATCCGATAAGGGTCAACAACGCCTTTTGTCACTAAATCATCAATTAATACCCCAATATATGCTTCATTTCTTTTTAAAATTAAAGGTTCTTTGCCTTGAAGTTTTAAACTGGCATTAATTCCAGCGATTAATCCTTGACCAGCCGCTTCTTCATAACCACTTGTTCCATTAATTTGACCTGCCGTAAATAAATTCTTTAAAATTTTATTTTCCAAACTTGGATTAATTTGAATTGGATTAATTGCGTCATATTCGATGGCATAAGCATATTTAGTTATTTGAGCATTTTCTAACCCCTCTAAACTATGAACCATTTCTTCTTGGACATATTCGGGCATACTAGTGGAAAAACCTTGTAAATACCATTCATCATAATATATACTTTCTGGTTCTAAAAATAATTGATGTCTTTCTTTATCTTTAAATCTTACTATTTTATCTTCAATTGAGGGGCAATATCTAGGTCCTACTCCAGTGGCATAACCTCCGTACATTGCTGATTCTTTTAAATGTTTATTAATAATATTATGGGTATTTTGATTTGTATATAATAAATAACATTTTTGTTGTTCTTCAATTTTATATTGTGGTTTTATATCGTGACTAAAAGTTAAATAAGTATCATCCCCTAATTCTTGATGCATTTTAGAAAAATCAATAGAGTCTTTTTTAATACGAGGGGGAGTACCAGTTTTTAGACGAATTATCTTTAAACCATATTTTTTTAAATTATCACTTAAATGATTACTTCTTCCCTCACCATGAGGACCTGATGGAGTATTTTTACTTCCAATTAGAATATTGGCTTTTAAATAAGTACCAGTTGTTAATATAACTGTTTTACCTAAAATTTTCTCTTTATTATCTAAAATTATTCCTTTTACTTCATTATCTTCTGTAATTAAATCTTCTACTAAACCCTCTTTAATAGTTAAATTCTTATCTTTTTCTAAAAATTCAAGCATTTTTTTAGGATAAACTCGTTTGTCGGCTTGGCATCTTAAACTTCTAACAGCAGGACCTTTGGAATTATTAAGCATTTTTATTTGAAAATGACTTAAATCGGCCACTATACCCATTAAACCCCCTAAAGCATCTATTTCTCGAACAATTATTCCTTTAGCGGTACCACCAATAGAAGGATTACAAGGCATATCAGCAATATTTTTTTTATTCATTGTTAAAAGAATGGTTTTCATTCCCATTTTACTTGCTATATTAGCGGCTTCACACCCTGCGTGCCCTCCCCCTACTACTATTACATCATACATAATTATTCCTACTTTCCTATGCAAAAATTACTAAACAAAGTATCTAATAATTCTTCTCGATAAGTTTCTCCTGTAATTTCTCCTAATAAATTCCAAACAGTTGTTATATCAATTTCAACAACATCAATTGGCATATTATTTTTTAAATTTTTAATAGATTCATTAATACTATTAAGACTCTTTTTAAGTAAATCAATTTGTCTTACATTAGATAAATAAGTCATATCTTTTTGAGCAATATTTTCTAAATTTAATTTTTGAGTTATTTCTTTTTTTAAGTCATCTAAACCATTTTTAGAAACTGTATTACCAATTATAAAGTTTTCATCTAACTCTATAACCTTATTTAAATCTGATTTATTAATAAAAATTATTCTTTTTTCTTTTGGTACTTGTTTAATTAAATCTTTTTCAAATTTAGATATTTTTTCATTATTACTTAAAACTATGATTACTACATCGGCCTTTTTAATTGCTTCTTTACTTCGTTCTACCCCAATTTGCTCTACTATATCATTAGTTTCTCTAATACCAGCAGTATCTATAAAATTTAACATAAATCCATTTAAAATAACACTACCCTCGACAATATCTCTTGTAGTTCCAGGAATATCTGTTACAATGGCCTTTTTATCATCTAATAAAGCATTTAAAATACTACTTTTTCCTACATTAGGTTTTCCTACTATGGCTACATCTATTCCCTCTTTTATTAATTTACCATTATGGGAATTAATTAACATATTATGCATTTCTTCTTTGATTTCTTCTAATTTAGGTAATAAATTATTATGCGTAATAACTTCAATATCTTCATATTCTGGATAATCTATATTTACTTCAATATTGGCTAAAATATCTACTATCTTTTTTCTTAATTTTGTTATTTCAGAAAATAAACTACCATTTAAATTATTTAAGGCTAAATTTCTAGCAATATCGGTTTTGGCATTGATTAAATCATTTACTGATTCGGCTTCAGTTAAATCGATTCTACCATTTAAAAAGGCTCTTTTAGTAAATTCTCCTGGTTCTGCTAAACGACAACCATTTTCTAATAATAATTCTAATATTTTATTAGTTGTATTAATTCCCCCATGAGAGTTTATTTCTACAACATCTTCCATTGTATATGTTTTAGGTGCTAACATTACACTTACTAATACTTCATCTATTTTTTCTTTTTTATCATAAATAAAACCATAATGAATTGTATGAGTTGGCACTTTTTTTAAATCTTTACCTTTAAATATTTTAGATACAATGTTTATGGCATCTTTTCCACTTACTCGAATTATAGAAATGGCTCCAATGCCAGAAGATGTACAAATAGCACATATAGTATCATCCATAATATTCATCCCTTTCCGCAATATATTAGCACAAATTCAATAATATTGCATTAAAAAACCTATTAATTAAAATAGGATTTCTAAATTTTTATTATTCTGGTTTAATAACAACGTGACGATTTGGCTCTTCGCCCTCACTTTCAGTTTTAACACCTTTAAAATTCGTTAAAGCATTATGAATTATTCTTCTATCATAAGCATTCATATTATCTAAATGAACTTCTACTTTCGTATTAACTACTTCTTTGGCTAAATTTTTAGCCATTCTTTCTAATCTTTTTTGTTGTTTTTCACGATAATTTTCAACATCTAAACTTAAATGAGGTTTAATATTAAATTCTGTATTTATTTTTTGTTTAACAATAGTTTCTAAAGCCTTTAAAGTATTACCACCTTTACCAATAAGAACTGGGTTATTATTAGAGTATATTTTAATATACATCATACCCTCTCGCATTTTGGTTTCAAAATTGACTGTTAATCCCATATTGGTTAATAACTCTTCTAAATATTCTTTAATATAATTTAATAATTCATTTTTTAGAATAAAACTTACTTCATAAGAAGAATTCTTATTAAATAATCCACTTTTTTTCTCTTCATATTTGTAATAAAAATCATCTTCTAATACTTTATATTCTTCACAAAAATCTGTAATTATTGTTTCTAATTCTTTTCCCTCTTTAGTTATTATTTCCATACTTCATACCTCTTTTAATTTCTAATTTATTTTTAATATTTTCTTTTTTATTTTTATTATCCCTTTTGGGCTTTTTATCTTCAGATAATTTTTTAAAAATAAATGTTTGAATTGCTATAAATGCATAAGTTATAATCCAATAAAATGATAATGCCGTTGATAATGAGAAAGATGTCATAACTATCATTACTACCATAATATTTGTTGTCATATTCATTTGACTTTGCATTTCTTTAGAATTATTCATTGCCCCAGTAGAACGCATTGAATATTTGAAAGAAAAATACGTTGAGGCAGCGATTAAAATAATTAATATGATATATTGATATTTACCATTAGATAATCCTACATAAGGAGTCATTCCTAAATTAAAACCTAATAATTTATCTTCAAATATAGCTGGTACACGATTAATTGCTTGTAAGAAAGCAAAGAAGATTGGAAGTTGTAAGAAAGATACTAAACAACCACTCATTGGTTTAATATCATATTTTTTATAAACATTCATCATTTCTTGACTTTTCATCATCATAGAGTCACGGTCTTCTCGACCCCGATATTTAAATTCAATCTTTTGCATTTCATTTTGTACTTTTTGCATATTTTTACTTTGCTTATGAGTTTTATAAGAAAATGGTAATAATATAAGTCTAATGGCTAAACCAACAATAATTAATGATATACCCATATTACCAACAAGTTTACCTAATAATAAGATTAAATAGGCTAAAGGTTTTACAAAAAGAAATTCCCAAATACCTGATGATTTATTAGAATTTATTTTAAAATTATCACAACTTGGTAATTTATCAAATTTTACTTTTAATTCATCCCCATATTGTTCATATAATTTATATAATTCAGAATCAGATTCTGGTTTACATAATATATTGTTGGGTAAATTTTGGCCAGTGGCTTCATATTTAACTATTTCATTTTTATCATTTCTAATATAATCTTTAGCACCACAACCACTAGTTAATAATACGACACCAATTAATAATCCTGCTAAAATTTTATTTTTCATAGTTTTCTCCTTTATTACTTAATAAATTAATCAATTCTTGTTCCATTTGCTCAAAACTTAAATTAATAATCTCTCTTTTACATATTATAATATAATTGTGAAAATTTGGAAATAATTTAATATTTTTATCAATAATATTTCGTATTTGTCTTTTAATTTTATTTCTTACCACAGCATTACCAACTTTTGTTCCAACGGCAATTCCATAATTATTTTTTATAAAATCTTTTGACATACTATAAATTACAAAATAATTATTTTTCTTTTTAGTTCCTTCTGCGATTATTTTATTAAATAATATATTACTTTTGACGATATCTCTTTTTTTCATCATTAAAAAAATCCGTAAGAAACTATTTTGTTAATTCCTTACGACCTTTTCTACGACGATTATTAATAATCTTTGTTCCTTTACGAGCAAAGAAGCCGTGTTTTTTAGCCTTTTTACGATTATTTGGTTGATAGGTTCTTTTCATACTTGTTCCACCTCTTTCTCCTTAAGCGCCCTTATTATAATATTTTTAAGGTTGCTATGTCAAGAAATATCGCATTACTTAACTAGTTTATCTATTTATCTTTTGTTCTTTTTAATGTTGGTTCTTTTTGTAAAATAACATCATTATTTAAAATCTTATTATCAGTATCTTGTGTTTTGGCTAAAACTAATTCTATTTGCTTTTTAATTAAATTTATTTCTTCATTTAAAGTATCAATAATACTTTGTTTTTTAGCATAATCATCTTGAATTAATTGTTTTTCTTTCGTTAAACTTTCTAATTTTTCTCTAGTTTTAGTTAATTCTTCTTCTATTTCATTAACATCTTTGTCTTCTTTAATATCTTCTAAATAACTTGTCTTACATAATTTTAAACCATAAGAATTAAAAAGGATTAAACAACCTAAAATAATAGAAGATAAAAGAGGATTTATTCCATTAGTAATACCATTTGATATAAGGGCTATTTCACTAAGTATGCTGACTATACTATAAGGTATATCATAAGATAAGAATATTTTATAGTTATTACTTTTTATATCTTCTTTTAACAAATTAATAGTATATTCTAAAATTTCAATATAAGCTCTAGACACTAAAATTTCATTTTCTTTAATCATTAAATCACTTTTTGCTTCTTCTTGTTCTTGTTTTAAATTTTCTTGTTCCGCAACTTTTTGATTAAACACTTCATATAAAGGTTTTAATTCTTCAGCATATTTATTCATCTTTACCACCATTACAAATATTTTATTATTTGCGTTCTTTCTTTGTAATTAAATATTATATTTTAGTTATATTGATATTTCAAGTAAAATTAAACTTTAAAATAACTTTTCAACATTATTCAACAATAATTTTAAAATATTTTTGAAACAACTCATATATTTGTTAAGAAAATGTTAATAAAAATGGCTTATAAACCTAGGTTAGACCGATATTTATTAAGTTATCAACACTTTCAACATTTATTAATTTGAATATTTTAGTTTAAATGTTTAAAAGTTAATAATATTTTGTTGATATTGTTGAAAACTTTTTGTATCATATATTTTAGCAAGAAAAATAGTGTTGATAATTTGTGAATAATTTTAGTTTTTGATTTTTTTTCTTGTAATAAAAATCTATTTAAGTTAAAATGAAATTGGGATATGTTTGATTGTGGGGTGAGGTATTGAAAACACAAGAAATTTTTCAGCAATTTTTAAAATTAATTGCTGACGCAGTTAGTCCAAGTACTTATTCAATTTGGTTTAATGATTTAGAAGCAATAAGTATGGATGATAATAAAATAATGATTAAAGTACCTCTTCAAGCACACAAACAGATACTTGGGGTCACGTACCTTGAATTAATGGAAGATAAAATTAATGAAATAACTGATAGAAATTATAAATTTGAATTTTATACCCAAGATGATTTAGATGAATTAAATACTCCACAAGAAATAACTAATCAAAATATAGATATTGTAAGTAATCCAAATGAAGAAAAATGGATAACAAATTTAAATCCTAACTTAAACTTTGATAATTATGTTGTTGGAGAATCTAATAGATTAGCGTTTATTTCCGCGATGAATGTTGCTCAATCTCCAGGAACTATTCGTAATCCCTTATTTATATATGGACGAAGTGGAATTGGTAAAACGCATTTAATGCATGCGATTGGTAATTATATAACTGAACATTCTAATAAAAAAGTATTATATACAACAAGTAATGATTTTCGAGATGAATATACAGGAATATCTAAAATAGAAAAGGGTGCTGAAGCATTAGAATACGCTAATAAATTTAAAGCCAAATATCGAAATGTTGATGTCTTAATCGTTGATGATATTCAATTCCTAGTAGGGGCAGAATTAACGCAACAAGAATTTTTTCAAACTTTTGAAACTTTGCATCAGGCAAATAAACAAATAATTATTTCCAGTGATAGAAGTCCCGATGATTTAAAGAAAATAGAAGAGAGATTAAAAAGTCGATTTAAATGGGGATTACCTGTTGATATTTATCCTCCAGATTTTGAACTTCGGTGTGAAATTATTAAACAAAAATTACAAAATACAAGTATTAAAGATAAAGTAAATAGAGATGTTATTGAATATATTGCTAATGCTTGTCCAAATGATGTAAGACATATTGAGGGAACAATTAATAGATTACTGGCTTATACCGCAATGATGGTTCCAGAAGTTATTACTTTAGATTTTGCCATTGAAGCCATAAAAGATTATGTAAGTATTAATATTTATCAAGAAAATACAATACCTCATATTCAACAAGTAGTAGCGGATTTCTTTAAAATAACAGTTGATGACTTAAAAAGTAAGAGAAGAAGTAATAATATTGCTAAACCAAGACATATTGCAATGTACTTATGCCGAATTGAAACAGAAGAGAATTTAGCCAGAATTGGAGCCGAATTTGGTGGTCGAGACCATTCAACAGTAGTAGCCAGTTGTGAAAGAGTAAAAGATGATTTAAAAAATAACTCTAATTTAGATAATATTATTAAAGAAATAAAATCAAAGTTATAATGATGTGGAAAACTAATAAGTTATCAACACTAAAAATTCTAGATAAAATCGAGAAAGAATTAGTTATCAACATTTTTAACTCTATAATAAAAAACATTAATTATTAATAATAAAAAAGAAAGAAGGAGATTATATGAAATTTGTTATTGATAAAAATATTTTATTAGAGGCTCTTACTAATGTATCAAGAGCCATAGGACTTAGAACAACTATTCCTATATTAAATGGTATTAAATTTGATTTAACTAACAATGGATTAAGTTTAATGGCAAGTGATTCAGAATTAACAATAAGAATTGTTATTGATGAAAAAGATATTAAAAAAATTGAAAAAACTGGAAGTATGATTATTCAAAGTAAATATATATTAGAAATAATTAGAAAAATGCCATCTGATATTATATCTTTTGAAGCCGAAGATAGTAGTAAAATTAAAATTTATACTGAAAATAATGAATATAATTTAAATTGTTATGATATTAATGATTATCCACATATTAGTTTAGAAGAATCAAAAGAACCAATTAGTATTAAATCTGATGTCTTAAAAGAAATTATTAATGAAACTTCTTTTGCAGTATCAACTCAAGAAGTAAGACCATTATTAACTGGTATTAACTTAAAAATTCTTGGTGATAATCTTGAATGTATTGCCACCGATTCTTATCGTTTAGCCAAAAAGAATGTTAAATTAGATAATATGGTTAATAATCAAATTAATATTGTAATACCAGGTAAAAGTATTAATGAATTAGAAAAGATGTTATCTGGTGAAGAAGAAGTTATTATGCATATTTTTAGTAATAAAATTTTATTTAAATATAAAAATATTGAATTCCAAACTAATTTATTAAGTGGAACTTATCCAGATACTAATCATTTTATTCCATCAGAATTTGCTTATATGATAAATTTAGATTTAAGAGCCTTTAATGATGCCGTAGATAGAGCGTCTTTGCTTGCTCAAAGTAAAGATAAAAATATTGTTAGAGTATTTATTGAAGATAAACAAATGATTATTTCATCTAGTGCTAGTGAAATAGGTAAAACAGAAGAAAAATTAAGTATTGAATGTAGTAATAAAGAAAAATTAGAAATTGCCTTTTCTTCTCGCTATATGATGGAAGCCTTAAAAGTTATAAAAGATGATAATATATTATTATTAATAAATAGTGATGATAAACCTATTTTAATAAAATCTGTAAAAGATGATTCTTTAATTGAATTAATTTTACCAGTCAAAACATATTAAAAATCAAAAAAAATATTTCCCGGGAAATAATTCGACAAATTATTTCCTTTTAATATGCTATACTAAATCCTAATTTCAGGAGGGAAATATGGATAATTACATAATCAATGAAAATACAGTAGCAGTTTTAAAAAAAGATAATAAGACTATAATTTATGATGTTGAAAACCAAAGAGTTATCAACAAAAGTATTAAAAGTGTTTTAAATATGAATTGTAGTTTTTATGGTAGTAGTTTATCAGGAAGAATAAAAAGTGCTTCCAAAATATTGAATATAAAGTATAAAGTACCGATAGTTATTAATGAAAATAATTTAATTTTAATGCAATTAAAATCTTTAAGAAGTATAGATACAATATTACTTGTAAGTAATAAAGTTATTAAATATGAAGAAAGAGATTCTAAATTAGTAGTATATACAGTAAATAATTATAAATTTGTTTTAAATATTTCTAAAAATAGTTTTGAAAAAATGTTATTAAATTCTTTTCTTTTAAATAATGTTTTAAAATGGCAAAAAAGTGTAAATTTTGTTTAAAACAGACTTATTTTGTGATATAATTATATTTAGGTATAGGAGTACTTAAATACCAGTTTTATTAAAATTTGAAGAAAAGAAAGGTCTATTATGAAAATTAAGTCATTGAAACTCCATAATTTTCGCAATTATGAACAACTACAACTGACATTTGGTGATAATTTAAATATTATTTATGGAGATAATGGAGTAGGGAAGACCAATTTAGTTGAGGCAATATATGTTTTATCTTTAACTAAATCATTTCGGATTAATGATGATAAAAAGTTAATTAAAACTTGCGAAAATAGTACGAAAATAGAAGGAAGTGTGGAAGTAAATACAACAAATGATTATCAAGTAATTATAAATAAAGATGGAAAAAAGGTAAAAATTGATAATAATTTAATTTCTCGTTTAAGTGAATACATATCTAATATCAATATTATATTATTAGAACCCGAAGAACAGATAATTTTTACATCATCACCGGCTAGTAGAAGAAAACTTTTAAATATTGAAATTAGTCAATTAGAAAAAGATTATATTATTTATTTAAATAATTATAATAAGATATTAAAACAAAGAAATTTTTATTTAAGAGAACTATATATTAATGGCAATGCTAGTAAAGATTATTTAGATATTTTATCTAAAAAATTAGTTGAATATGGTTTAAAAATATATGAAATGCGGGCTAGATTTATTGAAAATATTAATAAATATATTAAAGATAAATATATAAGTATTTTTGAAGTAGGGGAGTTAGTTATTAAATATAATTCGGATTATAAAAATAAAAGTATTGATGAAATAATGAATAATTATCGTAAAAATTATAATAAAGAAGTGACTATTGGGAAAACATTGTTAGGAATTCATCACGATGATATAGTCTTTTTATTAGATAATAAAGATATAGGTGAATGGGGGAGTAATGGTCAAAAGAAAAATGCGATTTTTGCCTTTAAACTAGCGGAAATTGAAGTATTTAAAGAAATTAAAGGAAATTATCCAATTCTTATATTAGATGATTTATTTAGTGCTTTAGATAAGAAAAAAATAAAAAATATTGTTAGTTTACTTAACAATGATATTCAAACGTTTATTACAACAACTGAATTAAATAAAATAAATAAAAAATTATTAAATAATGCTAAAGTATTTAATATTAAAGGAAATATAGTTAGGGAGGTAGTATAATGGAAGAAAATAATTTACATTATAATGAAAGTGATATTCAAGTTTTAGAGGGATTAGAAGCCGTTAGAAAAAGACCCGGTATGTATATTGGTACAACTGATGTTAAGGGACTTCATCATTTAGTTTGGGAAATTGTTGATAACTCAATAGATGAGGCTTTAGCAGGTTTTTGTAATCATATTGAAATAATTATAAATAAAGGAAATTCAATAACTGTTAAAGATAATGGTCGAGGTATTCCAGTTGGTATTCATCCAAAAACAGGTATTTCTACCGTAGAAACAGTATATACAGTTTTACATGCTGGTGGTAAATTTGGTGGTGGTGGCTACAAAGTAAGTGGTGGTCTTCATGGTGTTGGAGCCTCTGT
>CANRCL010000002.1 GCA_947629115.1 uncultured Bacilli bacterium
TTGACCGGGGGGGGTAATATTTTATAATAAAACCATAAGGTAGATGGATAACTTATGGTTAAGAATAATTATAAATTGTTTATTGGAATAATTATTGGAGCATTAATATCTGGAACAAGTGTGTATGCTGCCACAACAATCATTAAAAGTAAAGATGTATCTTATGATAAGTCAAGTAGTGGTGGAAAGTATGATAATGTTCAAGATGCTATTGACGAACTTTATGAAAAATCAGGATTATTAAAAGATAATTGGGTTGATAAAACTTTAAATGGAGCAGATCCAGTATTAGATGTAGAAGGGGCTACTAAAAAATTAATACCAATAACATTAGATAATGATGGAACAGTTCATTATGCTAACTTAAAAACAAAATGGTATGATTATGCAGATAAGAAATGGGCCAATGCAGTACTACTTGTAGATAATCCAAAAAATGGTGGTGAAGAAAATTATAACTATAAAGTTGGAGATATAATTTTAGAAGAAGATATTGAAAGTTATTTTGTATGGATACCAAGATATAGTTATAAAATATGGGATATGGCTGATACCGAAGAATATAATAGTGCTCCAAATATTACAGATTTAAATAATACAAGTTATGCAACATCACCAGAAAATGCCTTTAATAGGCCCAAAATAATAGATATTAAATTTGGTAATTCAAGTACAAACCCAAAAATGGAAGAGAGTCAAGCCAAATTAAATGAATATTATACACATCCAGCCTTTACTTTAGGTGATAAAGATTTAAATGGTATCTGGGTAGGAAAATTTGAAATAGGTTATAATCAAAATGGCAATAATGGAAATCCAATAAGTGATACCTCAACTTGGTCAACTGCTAATGCTGGTATAAAAGAAGAAAATAGTAAAAGAATAATAGTAAAACCAAATGTCTATATTTGGAATAATAACACGGTACAAAATTATTTTTTATCTTCATATAAATATAATCGTTCATTAGAAAGTCATATGATGAAAAATACGGAATGGGGAGCAGTAGCCTATCTTTCTCATTCAGCATATGGATTAAGTGGAAAAATTAATATTAATAATAATAGTTATTATGTGACAGGTTATGGAGCAACAGCAGGAACTAATCAAGATACATTTCCAGGGACTTCTAAAGAAGTTATACCAGGAAAAAGTGATGAAATAACTTGTGCTTATAATACAAAATTTGGATATCTTGCTAGTACTACTGGAAATATCTATGGAGTATATGATATGAGGGGTGGAACTAGTGAATATATGGCATCATATGTTTCTGGAGATGTTGGGAAAAGTGGATTTAGTAATGATGCAGATCTTATAACAACATATAAAAAATATTTTGATGTATATAGTATAGATAGTAACGAAACTTCTTACAATAAGAGAATACTCGGAGATGCTACTGGAGAAATGGGCCCATTTTATACTTACTATGATGCAAATAATCAAAGACACCATAGTGCTTGGTATACTAATGGCGCATACTTTATTACTTCTAATGTTTCATGGTTTGCCCGAGGAGGGGCTAGTGGAGATGGTGGTTTAGCAGGTCAATTTTATTTTTGGGATTATAATGGCGATGCAGTTCCATACGCTGGCTCTCGCTTAGTTTTATCTTTTTAAAAAATGGTAAAATCGGATTACCATTTTTTTACATTACATTTTTACTTTTAATGAATTCTCTTAAAATTTTTGTTAAGGCCCTTTTTTCAATTCTTGAAACATAACTTCTAGATATACCTAAAGAATCTGCTATTTCTTTTTGTGTTAAGGCTTTTTCATTATTAAGTCCATATCTTTTAACAATAATTTCTTTTTCTCTTTTATTTAATTTTTTAAAATATTTATTAAGTAAAGATATATTATCTTTAACTTGAATGGTGTCTAAAATATCTTCTTTTTTATCTTCTAATAAATCTACTAAATTAATTTCATTTCCCTCTTTATCATAACCAATTGAATCATTTAAGGAAATTGTAAATTGATTTTTTTTATTGCTGCGATAATACATTAATATTTCATTTTGAATACAACGAGCCGCATAAGTAGTTATTTTTACTTTCGGTGTTTTTTTATAAGTATCAATTCCTTTTATTAAACCAATTGTCCCAATGGAAATTAAATCATCAGTATCTGTATTTTTACTGTCAAATTTTTTAACAATATGGGCTACTAATCTTAAATTATGTTCAATAAGTTTACTTCTTGCTTCCTTATCTCCTTTAAGCATTAAATCAACATATTTTTCTTCTTCTTCATTGGTTAGAGGAGGTGGAAAAACATTATTTCCATAAGACCCCGTAAAGAAAATCATACTCTTAACAATATTAATTAAATTCAAAAACATAACAACACATCCATAGTAAAATATATGTCAAAAAAGATACAAAATTACTTTGGCGTATATTTGAAAAAATAGATTAACCGGACATATTAAGTAGCAAAACAAAAAATTCTATCTTTCAAATGTGTATTTTTTTAGATATAATATATTTAGGTGGTATTGTTTGAAAAAAGTAGTTTTAGTCGATGGAAATAATTTAGTATTTCGTTCCTATTTTGCAACTGCGTATTCTGGTTCAATAATGCGTAATAGTAAAGGTTTTCCTACAAATGCTATATATGGTTTTGTAGGGATGATTAACAAAATAATTATGGAAGAAAATCCCGAATATTTAGCGGTAGCATTTGATATTGGTAAGAATTTTCGCAAAGAAAAATATGATTTTTATAAAGAGGGCAGACACGAAACACCAGATGATTTAAAAATGCAAATGCCTGTTTGTAAAGAAATTTTAAAGGCCATGGGTATTACTTATTTAGAAATGGCTCCTTATGAAGCCGATGATATTATTGGTACGATTGCTAGTGTTGCCGAAAAAAATCCTGAATATTATACTTTAATTGTTTCTAGTGACCGAGATTTATTACAATTAATAAGTTTTGAAACCGAAATGAAATTATTAAAACAAAGTGGTTTTATTAGATATAATGAAGAGACATTTAAACAAGATTATGGAATTGACCCAATTAAAATAATTGATTTAAAATCCTTGATGGGTGATGCTTCCGATAATATTCCCGGTGTTAAAGGAATTGGTGAAAAAACAGCCCTTAAATTATTACAAGAATATGGTTCTTTAGATGGTATTTATGAAAATATAGATAAAATTACGGGGAAAGTTCATGAAAAATTAGCCAATGATAAAGATAATGCTTATATGAGTTATGAGATTGCAACTATTTATAGAGAAGTACCTCTTAATGTTAACTTTGAAGAATTTAAATATATGGGGCCTAATTTAGAAGCATTAAAAAAGATTTATGAAGAATTAGAATTTTATTCTTTAATTAAAAATATGCCCTCTAATAATACGGAAAAAAAAGAAAATAAATATACTGTTATAAATGATTTAAAAGATTTAGTTTTAGATGATGAAGTAGCCTTTTATTTAGAAGTAGATAATATCAATTATCATTTTGGAAATATTTTAGGAATGAGTTTAACAGATAAAAATAATACTTATTTTATTCCTCCTAATTTAGTTAAAGATACTTTTAATATTTTAAAAGATAAAAAATTATTAACCTATGATTTAAAGAAAAGTTTAGTAGTCACTAATGAAAAAATTGCTTGTGACTTTGATATGATGGTAGCAACTTATTTAATTGATAAACCTGCTAATGAAGATATTGCTCCTTTAATTAAATCTTATGGGGAAAACTTTCCAACTTTTGATGAGTTGAAAAAGAAAAAATTTGCCGATATCGAAAATTATATAACTTTAAAAAGTAAATTTATTTTTGAACATTATAAAGAAATTAAAGATAAAGTAACTTTAGCCGAACAAGATACTATTTTTAATGATATTGAAATGCCTTTAGTTTATGTTTTAGCCGATATGGAAATCAATGGTTTTAAATTCGAAGATAGTGCTTTAGATGATATGCGGAGAGAAGTAAATGCTAAAATCGAAGAAGTAACTAATGAAATTTATGCTTTAAGTGGTGAAACCTTTAATGTGGCTAGTCCTAAACAAATGGGAATTGTTTTATTTGAACATATGGGTATCGGCAAGAGTAAAAAAATAAACCGAGGTTATAAAACCGATATTAAAACATTACAAAAATTTGTTGATAAACATCCAATTATAAATAAAGTATTAGAGTATCGTAATTTATATAAATTATCGAGTACTTATTTAGAGGGCTTAAAAGATTTTGTTTTAAGCGATGGCAAAATTCATACTATATTTAATCAAACTTTAACGAGAACTGGTCGTCTTTCATCAAGTGAACCTAATTTACAAAATATTCCGGCTAGAGAAGAGTATGGTAAACAAGTAAGAATGGCCTTTGTTCCTAGTAATGATTTAATATTAAGTGCTGACTATTCTCAAATTGAATTAAGAATTTTAGCCCATATATCGGGAAGTGAAGAATTAATTCAAGCCTTTATTAATGATGAAGATATTCATACCAAAGTGGCGGCCGATATTCACGGAATTAAAGAAAGTGAAGTAACTAAACAAATGCGAAGTATGGCTAAAGCGGTAATCTTTGGTATCGTTTATGGTATAAGTGGTTTTGGTTTAGGAGAAAATTTAAATATTTCTAAAAGTGATGCCAATAAATTTATTGAAAAATATTATGAACTTTACCCAGGAGTTAAAAATTATATGACTAATATTGTTAAAACGGCTTATGAAACGGGCGAAGTAAAAACAATGTTTGGTCGCATTAGAAAAATTCACGAATTAAAAGATGTTAATTATCACACGAGAACAATGGGTGAAAGAATGGCATTAAATACCCCAATTCAAGGAACTAGTGCTGATATTATGAAGATGGCAATGATTGAAGTTGCTAAAAAAATAAAACAAAATAATTTAGAAAGTAAATTAATTTTACAAGTTCACGATGAAATTATCATTGATGCTAAAAAAGAAGAAGTTCCTAAGTTAAAAGAAATATTAAAAGATTCAATGGAGAATATAGTTAAATTAAGTGTGCCATTAAAAATTGAAATTAATACCGGAATTAATTGGTATGATGCAAAATAGATTATAATTTTATAGTCTATTTTTTAAATTCAATAACTGTGGCTCCATTATAGAATAAGTTATCAAAATGATTTAAAAAACCAGTACAATGGGCAAGAGAAGTAAAAGCGGGATTAATCATTATTTGGGATTTTTCATCTAATTTAACTAAACCCCGGATTTCTTTAGTGGCTTTTAAGTTAAAAGTTTTCTCGGGAGTTATAATACCCCGATTTTTTTGGTCTATCAAATTATAGAATCCTTCAAGAGGTAAGAATTTTAATTGGGTCATTCCATTATGATTATGCCCACTTATAACTAATTTAATTTTTTCTAAATAACCATTTTGATATAAAAGTTTCGCAAAATCCGGATAATGACATAATAATAAATTAGTTTTATTTTTATTAAGTTGTTTTAAAAATTCATAGTTTTTAACCACTTTATTATTATCTTCTTTATATTTTAATAAAGGCTCAATAATAGTTAAAGTAATATTATTACTTAAATTATAAGTTTTATTTTCCTCTAAATATAAATTTTTAATTTTTTTAAGTTTATTTTCTAATTTATTACTAAAAATTTCTGGTTTAAATACTAGTTGTTTTTTATTCACATCAAAATAAGCCATATCATGACTAGCAAAAGTAGTATAAGTTGGAGCATACTCACTTAATTTTTGGAAAAAGTCAATTATTTTAGCAGTTGCCACATCATCATTTAAAACTCTAATGGTATCAATAATATCTCCCGCTAAAAGAATGACATCATAATGGTTATTTTCTAAATGTTTTATAATTTCTTTTAACTTTTTATCTTCCTTTTGATTATAATAATGTATATCTGATAAAACTAATATTTTTAAATTGTTTTTATCTTTAAAAGTATAATTAAATAATTTCATCTTATCACCAAACCTAGTTAATTATAAATTATATGTTATCAATTAGTCAAATAAGAAAAAATTTTGCAACATATAATTAATCGTGATAAAATTTATATGAGGGTGATAAAAAGTGCCAGAACTTGCAGAAGTAGAAACAGTTAGAAATGTTTTAAAAAGGCAAATCTTAAATAAAAGAATTAAAGATGTCAAAATTATATATGGTAAGATTATTGAAAATGATTTAGAAGAATTTAAAAATATTTTAATCGGTAATGAATTTAAAGATATATTAAGAGTTGGTAAATGGTTAATTTTTGAACTTCAAGATTATTATTTATTAAGTCATTTACGAATGGAAGGTAAATATTTTATTAAACAAAGTAGTGAAGATGTGGCAAAACATGAGCATCTAATTATTACTTTTCAAGATAATACAGATTTAAGATATCACGATACAAGAAAATTCGGCCGAATGAAAATTGTTAAAAAAGAAGACTTATGGGAAACGGAAGAAATAAAAAAACAAGGTAAAGAACCGATGGATGAAACTTTAACCAGTACATATTTATTAGATAAATTTAAAAAGAAGAAATTACCTATCAAGACAGTTTTATTAGACCAAGAAATTATTAGTGGTCTTGGAAATATTTATGCTGATGAAGTGTTATTTGCATCTTCCATTCATCCCTTAAGAAAAGCCAACACTTTAACTAAAGAAGAGTGTGAAAAAATTATTAAATCCGCAAAAGAAATTTTATTAAAAGCCATTTCAATGGGTGGAACCACGATTAAAAGTTATACTTCTAGTTTAGGAGTAACAGGCCATTATCAAGATTATTTAAAAGTTCATAAAAAAGAGGGTCAGCCTTGTGAAGTTTGTGGACAGAAAATCAAAAGAATTAAAGTTGGAGGCCGAAGTACTTACTTTTGTGAGAACTGTCAAAAATAAAATATTAAGGGGATAAAGATGGATAAAATTATCAAAAAAGTATTAGATACACTAGAAAAAAATAATTATAAAGCCTATTTAGTTGGTGGTTATGTTAGAGATTATCTTTTAGGAATTAAATCTTTAGATGTCGATATTTGTACTGATGCTTTACCCAAAGATTTATTATTACTTTTTCCAGTCAATAATAATAGTAATAATTATGGTGGCTTTAATATTCAAATTAAAAATTATAATATTGATATCACTACTTTTCGTAAAGAATTAAAATATGAAAATCGTAAACCAACGGAAATTGTTTATATTGCTAATTTAGAAGAAGATATAAAAAGAAGAGATTTTACAATTAATGCTATTTGTATGGATAAAAATGAAAAAATTATTGATTTAGTTAATGGAGTAGATGATTTAAATTCCAGAACTATTAAAATGGTTGGGGACATTTATTCTAAATTAGTTGATGACCCATTAAGAATTTTAAGGGCCATTAGATTTGCTACGGTATTAGATTTTAAAATTGATGAACAATTAGAAAAATGTATTAAAGAAAATTATTTTTTAGTTAAAAATCTTTCTAAAATGCGTCTTAAAAGTGAAATTGATAAAATATTATTACATAAGAATTTTCAAAAAGGTTTTGATTTATTAAAAGAATATAAAATATTAGATTTATTAGATATTTCTTATGATGAAATCCATTATGTTAATGATATTTGTGGAATGTGTGCGCAGATAAAATTCCCTAGTGATTGGTCATTTACAAAACAAGAAATTAGAAATATAATAAACATTAGGCAAATACTTACGGCCGGTGTTATTAATAATCATACTCTTTATAAATATGGTCTTTATAATAATTTAGTAAGTGCTGATATTTTAAATATTAATCGTAAAGTAGTTAATAAAATGGCTAGTAAAATACCTCTTAAAAAAGAAAGCGATTTAAAAATAACTAGTGAAGAAATAATGCAAATTTTAAACATTGCTCCATCTAAAAAAGTTAAAGAAATAAAAAAAGAAATAATTAATTTAATACTTGATAATAAATTAAAAAATAATAATAAAGTATTAAAAGAATATGTAAATAAAAGAAAGGATTAATAATTATGGGTAATAATAAAAAGTATGTAGTTGAAGCCGATTTTATCAAAGAAGCCTATAAGTTAAAATTATCTTTAGCGGAATTTTTATTATTACTATATTTTGAAAATGCTGATGAATTAAAATTTGATTTAGATTTAATTAGTCAAAAATTAAAAATAGATAAAAATGAAGTTTTTAGTGCTTTTAATAATTTATTAAATAAGAAAATTATTACATTAACTAGTGAAAAAAATGAAGCCGGTAAAATGTATGATAAAATATCTTTAGAAGGTTTTTATAATGGTTTAAAAGAAAGTAAAAATAAAGAAAAAAATAGTAAATTAAAGGATGATATTTTTACAACTTTTGAAAGTGAATTTAGAAGACCATTAACCGGAACAGAATTTGAAGTCATTAAGGCTTGGTTAGAAAAAATGTATAATGAAGATTTTATTTTAAGGGCTTTAGAAGATGCTGTTTATAATGGAGCCACTAATATTAGATATATCGATACTATTTTATATGAATGGAATAAAAAAGGATTAAAAACTAGAGAAGATGTAGATAATTATTTTAAAAATAAAAAAGAAACTAGAAGTTTAGAAGAAACAAATGTCTTTGATTATAATTGGTTGGAGGATTATGATAAATAGTAAAGAAATAATGAACTATTTAGATGAATTAATTCCGAATCCTAAATGTGAGCTTGAATATAATAAGGATTATGAACTCTTGATGGCAACTGTTTTGTCTGCTCAATCAACTGATAAAAGAGTTAATATGGTAACAAAGGAGTTATTTAAATATAGTTTAGTTGAATTAAAAGATATGGATATTAAAAAGATAGAGACGATTATTAGACCTGTTGGTACTTATCAAAGAAAGGCTCAATATATTAAAGAAATTTCTAAAAGATTAATTGAAGACTATGATGGTATGCTACCTAATAATCGGGAATATTTAGAAAGTTTACCTGGTGTAGGTAGAAAGACTACTAATGTAGTTTTGGCAAATATTTATGATGTACCAGCAATTGCTGTTGATACGCATGTTAACCGAGTTGCTAAAAGATTAGGACTTGCTAAACCAAATGATGATGTTTTAGTAGTTGAAAAGAAATTAATGAAAATATTTCCCAAAGATAAATGGAGTCGTTTACATCATCAATTAGTCTTATTTGGTAGATATTATTGTAAAAGTAAACAGCCTTTATGTGCTGATTGTAAATTAAAAAATATATGTAAAGTTAAATAAATATTAGAATAGTAGTGTGGTGGCTATGTTAGATAATAAATTAGGAGAAATAATAAGTAAATTAAGAAGAGAGAAAGGTTTAACTCAAAAAGATTTAGCAGATGAACTTCATATAAGTGATAAAGCCATATCTCGTTGGGAAACTGGTAAGAGTGCACCTAATCTTGAAACAATTTATGCTATTAGTAAATATTTTAAAATAAATTTTAATGATTTAGTTGAAGCAAGAGTAAATAACAATGCAGATGATAAATTAACTCAAGAAATAATTAGTGAATTTACAGAAATGAATAGTAAAAATACTAAAAGAATCAAGAATATTTTACTTGGTACACTTCTAATAATTTTCATTTTAATCATTGTTATTATTTTTACAAATACGTTTAATAGATTTAAGGTGTATAAAGTTGGATTTGAAAGTAATGAATTTTTACCTATTAATGGAGTTTACGTAGAAACAAATATTAAAGATACATTAGTTTTAGGCGATATAGGATTAAGATTTGTTGAAATAAAAAATACTGATACTGTATCTGTAGACTTATATTATTTAGAAGATGGTAAAGAAAATATAATTCATAATTTTTTAAATTTGGATAATATTCATTTAGATAGTTTTCAAAGTTATATTGAAATTGATAATTTAAGTGATTATTTTGATAAAATGTATTTAAGAGTAACAATAATAGATAAAAATAATAAAGTTAAAAAATATGAAACTAAATTGAAATTTACTAAAGATTTTTCTAATAATACATTGTATATTAAAGATGAAGAAAATATGGATAATTTTAATAAATTCGTTGTAATAAAAAAATCACCAGAAGAAATTCAAAATATATTATTAGAAAATGGTTTTTTACAAAATCCTAAAAATGTATTTTCAAAAGTTAAAGATAACCTATATGTTAGATACTTTTCAGACTTAAATAGAATAATTTTATTTAATAAAAGTAAAAATTTAAAAATGACCTATACTTATAATTTAGACAATAATATTTTAAAGATATTGATTGTTGATAACAATAATGTAGAATTAGAAAATTATTCTTATAATATTGAAAAAGATGTTATTGATGAGTGTGTTATTGGAAGTTGTAATAATTATGAGGAAGTATTAGACACTATGCAAAAAAATATTCTTTACTTATTTGAATAATATTCTCAAATTCTCATTTCCTGAGAATTACAATTCTCGCTAAAATAGGTTGCGAAAATTCGACAAAATATTTAGACTGGAATGTGGAAAGGAGAAAAAGCATTGAAAAATGTGAAATTTATATTTTGGGTGTTGATTAGTGTGATAGTTTTATTTCCATTATATACATCTGCAGAATCAATCACTAATATTAATGGAATTGAAATAAGCGAAGAAGAATATAATAATTTTTTAAAAGTTTATACACACGAATATATTATGACAATGAATGAAGAAAAATATGAGCGATTAAAAAGTTTGAATTTCAGTGATGATAATATAATTACTGATAAAAAGTATTTTACAAGTGCATATAATCAACATTTAGATTTAACTACTGAAAGAGAAATTACGGAAGAAGAATTTGAAAGTTTTGGCTTAATTCAACCAATAATAGATAGCGGTGGAGATTATATTGAAACATCTGCCAAAAGTTTAACATTATCTGTTATTGGTGATGATGATACTTATAGTGTTGTAACATTATTTTCAACTTGGAAAGGCCAACCTTCAACACGTTCTTTTGATGTAATTGGCGTTCGTGGATTTGGCTTTACTTTTCGAAATGGCTCGCAAACGGGTGAACAAATATACACAGAAAACGGAGAATATAAGGTTATAGATTACCACTGGAATGGAACAAACATTAAACGTTTTGATAACGGATTTGGAATATCTATGAATGTCGTAAACTCTAAGAATCTTGGTTCATTACAATTTGTTGCAAATTGTGATATTAAACCAACTATGGATCGTCCAACTTTATTTGGCTCTTATCAACATGCGGTTAAAACAACAACTTTGGAAGAATCACAAAATTATACATTAGGCCTAACTGGCTTAGGCGATGTCTTTGTCTATCCATATAGTATTTCTCAAAAATACGATGGAATGACTGGAACAAGAATCCAATATTAGTTAAATCGACAAAAGTAAATCATCATGTTGTTTCAAGGTTATTTTAACTTTTCCTAGGCTACTTTTAAGTTCTTGGGGTAGCCTTAGTATGAGAAACAAGAACCGACAAAATAATATTTTATAGGACTGGAACTTGAATGTATTCATTTGAGTTCTCTTTTTTTGGTATAAAGTTTTGATTGTTTACATAGCATTAAGTAGAAAAAGGAGAGAAGTTATGGAAAAAGAAAGTATTATATCTTCGATAGCTAAAAGAGGTAATGGGGAAATATATTTAGGTGTAGTTGGGGCAGTTCGGACAGGTAAATCAACATTTATTAAAAGATTTATTGAAAATTTAGTTGTACCTAATATAACTGATGATTTTGATAAAAAGAAATGTTTAGATGAAATTCCTCAAAGTGCTGAAGGAAAAACTATTATGACTACAGAGCCTAAATTTGTTCCCTCTAATGGTGCTAATATAAAAGTTGATAATTTTGAAACAACAATTAAATTAGTCGATTGTGTAGGTTATGTTATACCTGAGGCTAATGGATATGAAGATGAAGATGGTAATCCAAGAATGGTAAAAACCCCTTGGTTTCCTGATGCAGTCCCATTTGTTGAGGCAGCAGAAGTAGGAACACAAAAAGTTATTAAAGACCATTCTACAATTGGAATAGTTGTTACAACTGATGGCTCTTTTGGAGAAATAAAAAGAGAAAATTATGTGGAAGCCGAAGAAAAAATTGTTGGAGAATTAAAAGAAATTGGTAAACCTTTTATTGTTATTTTAAATTCAGTTCATCCAACTAATACAGAAACAGTTGAGTTATCAAGAAATTTAAGTGATACCTATGATGTACCAGTTATGCCAATTAATGTTGAAGCGATGAATGAAAAAGAAATTATGAATATTTTAAAGGAAGCATTGTACGAATTTCCTGTATTAGACATTTTAGTTAATATGCCAGAATGGGTTCATGTTTTACCTAATACTAATGAAATAAAAATGCATTATTTAAAAAAAATTAAAGAAAGTGTAATTAGTGTTAATAAAGTAAAAGATGTTGATTATATAATTAGTCATTTTGAAGATAGTCCATACATATCTAAATCTTATATTAGTGAACTTGATGCTGCTAGTGGAACAATTACGATTAATTTGGAAAGTCCAAATGAATTATATGATGAAACTTTAAAATCTTTTATGGGCGAATATTCAACTACTAAAGCAGGACTTTTAAAAATATTTGCTACTTATAAAGAAAGTAAAGAAGAAACCGAACTTATTAGAAGTGCTTTAAAACAAGCCAAATCAACCGGTTATGGTATAGTTTATCCAACCCTTAAAGATATGAAATTAGAAACTCCTGAAATTATTAAACAAGGTAATCGTTATGGAGTTAAACTAAAAGCCCTAGCATCTTCTATCCATTTAATGAAAGTTGATGTAGAATCTACTTTTGAACCAATCATAGGTAGTGAAATGCAAAGTAAAGAATTAATAAATTATTTAATGAAAGATTATGAAACTGACCCAGGTAGCATTTGGAAAAGTGAAATCTTTGGTCGTAGTTTAGAAGTAATAGTTCAAGAAGGCATTCAAGCCAAACTTAATATGATGCCAGATAATACTCGTTTTAAACTATCTAATACGGTAACTAAAATCGTTAATAAAGGTTCAAATAATTTAATTGCTATCGTTTTATAAGAGAAGAAATTCTCTTTTTTTAAACAAAAAAACGTAAACTAAAAGTCAAATATTGTTTATTTTTGAGAAAATTTTGCTATTTTTTAATTAAAAATAACGTTTTTTGTTGATTTTACCTCGTATTTTTGCTAATCTTAATATGTGAGGACAATAGGTCCTAACGAAGATAATGTTTTTATTTAAATTGAGGAGGTAAGAAAAACATGTCAAGACAAGAAATCGTAGATATGGTTGCTGAAAAAGCAGAATTATCTAAAGCTGCTGCTGGAAGAGCATTAGATGCAGTATTAGAAGGTATTACTACTGGACTTAAAAAGGAAGGAAAAGTTACTTTTGTTGGATTTGGTACTTTTAGTGCTAAAAAAAGAGCTGCTAGAGAAGGTATTAACCCTCTAACTAAAGAACCTTTAAAAATTCCTGCAAAAACTGTTGCTTCATTTAAAGCTGGAAGTAAATTAAAAGACGCTTTAAACTAATAAGTAAAAGTTTAGTAAGCAAATAAAGTTAGCAAATTGCTAACTTTTTTAGTGTTTTCTTTTTCTAAAGTTTTAAATTTAATTTGACACAATTTCACAAAAACTTCATAAAAAATATTGATTTTTAATAATTAATAACTTAAACTAAAGATAGTATATTAATAGTATTCGAAAGAGGTAAATCGTATGAAAAAGCATTTAAAATACATATCTTTAATCTTGGTAGCATTAATGGTTAGTTTAATTGTCAAAAATGTTGTAGGAGCCGATGATGTACCTGCTAATACTGCTTTTGATGATTATAATTTTTATAAAATAGTAGTAGATGCTTATAATAAAGAAAATGAACCTGATGTTGAATATAATCATTCTTTAACTGATGATGAATTAAAAAAAATTAAAAGTTTAAGTTATGATACGCTTTTACCTCCTTTTGGTGAACCAATTAAATCAGTTAAAGGAATTGAAAAATTAACAAATTTAGAATATTTAAATTTAATTGGTAATGATATTTCAACAATAAATCTCTCTAATAATACTAAATTAAATAAATTATTTTTAAAATCTAATAACCTATCATCAATAGATATAAGTCATAATTTAGAATTAGAAGCATTTTCCTTTTCAAGCAGAAATAAAATAGACAAAATAAATTTAGAAAAAAATACAAAATTAGAAATGATATCTATTTCGGAAAGTTTAACTTCTCTTGATTTAAGTCATCAACCTGAATTAACAAATTTATATTTGTCTGGGGCAAATCTTTCTTCTATAGACTTAAGTTCTAATTTAAAATTAACTGAGTTGATTTTATCAAATTGTAATTTTCCTTATTTTAACATAAGTAATAATACGCTGCTAAAAACATTACATGTAGACAATTGCAATCTTTCTTCTATTGATTTAAGTTCTAATCCATTATTAACTGATTTAAGTGTAGCGTCAAATAATTTGAATGAACTTGATTTAAGCGCTCAAAATAAATTAGAATATTTAGATGTTTCAAATAATAACTTGGCCGAATTAGATTTTAGTAAGGTAAAAAGATTAATAAGTTTAAACATTAGAAATAATAGCATGTTATCGTTAAAAGGTAAATTACATAATATTGTTATGTATGAATTGGCAGACTATTCTAGAGCATATGAAAGATATAACTCAGAGTGGCCGTTATACTTTATAAGAGAAACTAGTAATTTTACTAATCAAGATATAGTTTTAAAAGCCAAAAAGTCTGGAGATAAATATATTGTTGATTTAAAAGAATATTATCCAAATTTAGATACATCTAAAATAGAACTTTCTGATTTAAAAAATGGAATAATAAGTATTAAAGCAAATCCTTCTAATTCTATTGATTTTTATTATAGAATACCATTAAATATACTATATTCATTTAAAAAAGATAATGAACTTGAAGGAAATATAGAAATACCTGGTAATATTAATATTGATGGGCATATGACAATAAATATACCTCCAGAAATAAATACGTTTTATATTGGTGGTTCAAATAATCCAGAATATTCTAAAACTCAGACATCTAGTATAAATTTATCTTGGAATGCTGATAATATTACTCATTATTGTATAAGTACAACTAATGATAGTTCGGCTTGTAATTGGGTGGAGGTCAGTGGAAAAAGTGTTAATGCAAATTATACTTTACCTGCTGGTGATGGTACTAAAACTATATATGCTTTTATTAAGAATATCGGAAATATAATTTCTGATGCAAAAAGCGATACAATAAAATTAGATGCAACTCTTCCAGTAGTAAATAATTTCTATATTGGTGGAGAAAATAATCCTGAATATACTAATACACTAACTACTAGTATTTACTTAAAATATACAGAAGCCAATGCTGCAAAATATTGTATTAATACTGAAAATAAAAGTTCAACATGTAGTTGGAAAAATATATCTAATAGTCCAATAAAAGAAAATTATACTTTAACCAAAGGTGATGGAACTAGAACTTTATATGCTTTTGTTCAAGATAAAGCCGGAAATATATCAGCAGTAAAAAATGATGTTATAAAATTAGATACAACTAAACCTACAATAACTAATTTTTATCTAGGTGGTTCTAATAACCCTGAATATGCCTCTAGTATTAATTCCAAAATTTATCTTAATTGGAAAGATAATGATGTTAGTGAATATTGTATAACTACTACTAATAGTAGTAATAATTGTGAATGGAAAAGTGTAACAGGTAATTCTATTGAAACTAATTATACTTTGACTAGTATTTTAGGAAATCAAATAAGATATGCTTATTTAAAAGATAAAGCCGGTAATATTTCTAATGTTAAGCAAGATAATATTATATTACAAACTGAAAAACCTTTGATAAAAGAATTTTATTTAGGAGGCAAAAGTAATCCAGAATATTCTACAAGTACCAAAACAAGTATTTATTTATCTTGGGATAATAATGATGTTGCAAGTTATTGTATAAGTAGTACTAATGATAGTAAAAATTGTGTTTGGAAAAATACAACTGATAAATTTATTGAATCTGAAGAAATTTTAGATGGTGTTTTAGGAACTCAAACTAGATATGCTTTCTTAAAAAATAAAGCCGGATTAATATCTGAGAGTCGAAAAGATACTATAATTTTACAAACTGAAAAACCATTAATTAAAGAATTTTTCTTTGGTACTAATAAAGGTACTAAATATACTAATAAAAATGAGGTTAATGTTAGTCTAGTTTGGAGTGAAAATGATATTAGTGAATATTGTTTGACTACTAAAAATGATAGTGCATCTTGTAAATGGATAGAGACAGATACTAATAAAATTGAAACTACATATACATTAAATAATAAAGATGGAGTATATGATTTATATTCATTTATAAAAAATAAGGCTGGTTTAATTTCTGAAGTTGCTAAAAGCACTATAATATATGATACAGTAAAACCTACTATAAAAGAATTTTATATTGGAGGTTTAACTAATCCTGATGTTATAGATAGTTATAAAACAAATATTTATTTAAGTTTTGAAGATAATGATGTTTCTAAGTATTGCTTAAATACTACTAATAATGTTGATAGTTGTAAATGGCAAAATATTAATGGAAAGCAAATGATAATAGATTATACATTAGATAGTGGTGAAGGGGAAAAGACATTATATGCTTTTATTCAAGATGAAATAGGATATATATCTGAAGTAAAATCTGATAAAGTAAAAGTAGTAATTCCTAAAGAAGAAAATGTTGGTTCAAATAATGATTCAACTAATAATCAATCATCTAATCAAAGTGGAACAAATAATAATAGTAGTAGCAGTAATAATAGTACTACCACTAATACTAATAGCAATAGTAATAACAACAATAATAATCATGAAGATGAAAAACTACCAGATAGTGAAAATCCCCAAACAGGAGGAATTTTAGTTGGTATTATTACTCTAATTGGTTTATTGGCAATAATTTTTTATAAATATTATTTAGGCAAAAAGATAAAAATAGAAAAAATCTGATAACAAAATATCAGATTTTTTAGTGTTGTCATTTTAAGAAATTCATAATTAAATCAATCATAACTTCTTTTTCTTTAGGATTAGATTCAGCAATTAAAAGAGTAATAGAGGCTAGAGTATTATTATCAATAATTTGCATACCATTTTTATAAAGAATTTCATTTACTTGCAAAAAGTAAATAAAAATAGTTGCAGCAATTCTTTTATTACCATCAATAAAAGCATGATTTTTAACAATTAAATAGAGTAGATTAGATGCTTTTTCTTCAATACTTGGATAAACATCATTACCATCAAAAGATTGATAAATATCATTAATAATCGATTTAAAATTGGTATCTCTTTCTAAAGCAAATAAACTGCTTTCATTATTAAATCTTAATTTGTCAATAACATTCATACATTCTTCATAAGTAATAATTTTTGTAGACTTTTGGCCTTTAACTTTCTTGATTTTGTGATGGTCATAATCATCTAATAAATCAAGGGCTTTAGAATACTCATCAATAACTTTTAATATTTCTTTAGCGTCATTCCCAGTAAGTCTTTCATTACCTCTATTAGCAATATTTAAAAGTTTAACAGTTTTTTCTAAATAGTCTAATCTTTTTTGGTTAATAGCGTAGCCTTTAATCAAATAATCCTTAAGTATTTTATTAGCCCATCTTCTAAATACAATACCATTTTGACTCTTAACTCGATAGCCTATACTGATAATCATGTCTAGGTTGTAATATTCAACCATATGAGTTTGAGTTTTATCCGTAATTGCGCCATGTTTAGTGGTTGTCGCAAATTTTGCGACAACCACTTCATCTTTTAGTTCTTCTTTAAGTGCATTATTAATATGCTTACCAATGGTTTTAATATCCCTATCGTATAATATCGCTAATTGTTCTCTATTAAGCCATACTGTTTCATCATGCATATTAACCTCCAATTTTACGTTTTGATTTTCAAATAATATGATTTCATTTTTCATAAATCTTTTTTCTCCCTTCACTTATATATTTAACCTTTTTTTTTCATTTCCTTTTTTTGAAAAAATTTTTAAAATATAAAAAGACATTTTATTCTAGTTATGGTCTTTTATATTTAAATTAAACTTTAAAGTACTTTGAATAGTTATTAAATTAAAATAATATTGTTATCATTTATATTTATAAATCAATAATAAGATGAAAATGAGGCAATCTATTTGGAATTGTGGTTGTTGCAAATTTTGCAACAACCACTTTTTTTCTAATTTCTCCTTTAAAGCATTTTCAATATGCTTTGATATAACGATTTATTTCTATCAAATAATATAGTCAAGAGAGAGTCATACTGTTTCATCTTGCATATTAACTTCCAATTTTACATTTATTGCTATCACTAAACTTGATAAATCAATAAAAAGTGTTATAATAAGAGCGAAATGAGGGGACCTATTTGGAAGGGGATAAAATTACTTTTAGTCGTTTAATAAAAGAATGTGAAAATTTATATCAACAAATACTAAATAATCCGAATAATAAAAAAGATTTTTTGAATGAAATTTTTAAAATAAAAAGAAATTTACAAACTTTAAAAGAAGAATATAATAAAAATGAACATAGCGACCAAAAATTATTATTTATTTTAAAAACTCTATTTATAATGAGTCTTTTATTAACTATCTTTTTATTATTTTCTGGTAAGTTAGTTTTATTTTTAGTAAGTCTAATTTTAGAAAGTAATTTAATCTATAATTATGATTTAGTTAATAAATATAGTATTAGAGGAACTTATGATAATGAAATTGCTAAAATAAATACAATGTTAACAGAATGTAATGACGCTTTAACTAGAAAAAAAGAAACAAACGCCCCAATAGAAGATGAAAATATTAACTGGCAAATAGCCCAAGAATTATTAGATGAATATTTAGAAAATGGTTATGTTGATAATATAATGAGTATTTTAAATGAAAAAGAAATAGTTAGAGAACTAATAATTATGTTAAATACAAGTTTACAAACATATGAAACAGATTTATTTAAATTACTTTTAATGGCTAAATATGAATATGAAAAAGATAAAATAAATCCTGAAGTAGGTGTTAATTTAAAATTAATTAAGTAGGTGAAAAATAATGGATTATAGTGAAATACTAACTTTAGTAAATAAATATTATGATATTATTGATAGTCATAAAACGATTAGTGAAAATGACAAAATAATGCTGCAACAAGAAATGCAAAAAATAAGATTTTTAATAAATGATGAAAGTATTCAAAAATCATATGAATTAATTTTTCATTTAAAAAAAGTGGTGGCATTTTTTAGTGGTCTTGCCCTATGGAGTGGTGGTTTACCGCTTTTATTAGTTTTAATCTATTTAATTATGCTTCTTAATTGGGTTAAAAAAGATGAAGCCGAAACTTTACAAGTTGATGTAGAAGATGAAAATATGCAAAATAAAATCAATAATATAATAGATAATATTGATAGAATGTTAGAAAAGAAGAGTCAAAATATAGAAGAAGTAGTCGAGGAAAGTAATACTTTAGATGATTATGCTGAATATGTTTTAGAAGAATTTTTAAAAACCGGAAAAGTTCTTAATTTTTTAGACCAAGATTTAAATATGGCAGTAAAACTTCATTTAATATTTATATTAGAAAATGAATTTGGAATTCACGATACGAAAAATGTTTATCAAATGTTATGTATAGCCAAAGAAAAATTAGAAGCCGAACCTAATTATGCTTTAACTCGAAAAATTAATAAAAAATAAAAAAATTTAATTAAAAAAAAGGAAATAGGGGTAGTAGCGCTAAAATATATAAGTGAAGGGGAAATTTTAGGATGCAGAGTGTAAGTGAAAGCAAAATTAATGAAATTCGTAATTCAGCGGATATAGTTAGTATAATTTCGGAATATATTCCACTTAAAATGCAAGGCAAAAACTATTTTGGAGTTTGTCCTTTTCACGATGACCATACCCCAAGTATGTCCGTATCTAAAGAAAGGCAATTATTCAAATGCTTTGTTTGTAATAAAGGTGGAAATGTTTTTACATTTGTTAAAGATATCGAAAATATTTCATATATTGAGGCTGTTAAAAAAGTGGCCGATAAAGTTGGCATTCCTTTAAGTATTGAAAATGTTAAACCCATAGATATTAAAAATAAATTAGATTATGAAATAATGGATTATGCTGCTAAAATATTACAAAATAATTTAAATAGTAAAGAGGGACTTCAGGCCAGGGAATATTTAAAGGAACGAAATATTGATGAAAAAATAATCAAAGAGTTTGGTATTGGTTTAGCCCTTTCTGATAGTAAATATTTATATAATGTATTAACGAAAAAGAATTATGATATTAATAAATTAGATGAATTAGGTTTAATAAATAAATCTGGTTTAAGTGGGTATGATAAATTTGTTAAAAGAATAATGATACCGATTACTAATTTAGATGGGCAAACAGTTGGATTTACCGGAAGAATTTATAACGGAGAAAAAGATACCCCTAAATACATTAATACGAAAGAAACAAGTATTTATAAAAAAGGAAATATAATCTTTAATTATTTCAATGCTAAACCTCATATTCGAGAAGAAAAATGTGCCATTATAGTTGAGGGAAATATGGATGCGATTAGAATGTATTCTAGTGGTATTAAAAATGTTTTAGCCTTAATGGGAACTGTTATAACTAAAGAACAAATAGATATTCTAAAAAAATTACGAGTGCCAATAATTTTAATGTTAGATAATGATGAAGCCGGTAGTTTAGCCACGAATAATATTGGTGAAGAATTAACTAAAAATAATCTTGAATGTAAAGTTGTAAGGTTAAGTGGTGCTAAAGACCCTGATGAATATATAGTTAAATTTGGTGTTGATAATTTTAAAGACACCATTAAAAATAGTTTAAATTATTTTGATTATAAACTTAAATATTTAAAGGAAAATAAAAATTTAGCCAATACCGAAGAATTAGTTAATTATGTTAAATCAGTTATTAAAATGTTAGATAATGCAGATAATTTAACTAAAGAAATTACTTTAAAAAAATTGAGTGAAGAATATAATTTAGATTATGAAGTATTAAAACAAGAAGTAAGTTTTAAAGAAGAAAAGAAGCCTATTATACCGGAAGTGGCAATAGTTAAAAATAAAGACCGTTATGAAATGATTGTAAATAACATATTATATTATTTAATGAGTGATGCTAAATATATTAAAATATTTAATAAAAAATTAGGATATTTAAAAAATGCTGATGAAAGAAATTTAGTATCAGAAATTGAATATTATATTGAGAAAAATGGCAAAATAAATTTAGCAGATTTTTTGAGTTATTCAGAAAATTGTGATAAAATAAGAGAACTTGTGGAAAAAATAAGTAATAATGTTAGTTTTCAAGAATTAAATGATGATGAATATTTAGATTATTTAAGAGCCATGGATACGTTATTAAAAAAAGAAAATATTCGAAATATTCAAAATAAAATTAATAATTCAACAGATATTTTAGAGCAAATGGAAAATTTAAATAAGCAAATAGCCATTCAAAAGAAAATGATAGAGATAAAAAAGGAAGTGTAATTATGGTAGAAATTAAAACATTTGAAGAAAGAAAAGAAGAATTAATTAAAAAAGGTGAAGAAAAAGGTTATATTACTTTTGAAGAGTTAGCAAATTCCTTAAAGGGATTAGAACTTGATAGTGACTCTCTTGATGAATTATATAATTCATTTGTTGATTTAGGTATTTCAGTTATTACAGAAGAAGATGCGGAAGATGCTGAAGCCGGAGGAGAAATTCCTAAACATCTTGAAGAAGAACCTATCTTATTAGATGATGCCGAAATTACTAAAGATGTAAATATTAATGACCCAGTTAGAATGTATTTAAAAGAAATTGGTCGTATTAGTCTTTTATCTAATGAAGAAGAGATGAATATTAGTTTAAGAATTGCTGATGGTGATGAAGATGCCAAAAGAATTTTAGCCGAATCTAATCTTCGTTTAGTTGTATCTATTGCTAAAAGATATGTTGGAAGAGGACTTTTATTTCTTGATTTAATTCAAGAGGGTAATATAGGTCTTATGAAAGCCGTTGAAAAATTTGATTATGATAAAGGATATAAATTTTCAACTTATGCTACTTGGTGGATTCGTCAAGCCATTACAAGAGCCTTAGCCGACCAAGCAAGAACTATAAGAGTACCTGTTCATATGGTTGAAACAATTAATAAAATGGTGCGTATTCAAAGACAAATGACTCTTGAACTTAATAGAGAACCATCTGAAGAAGAAGTGGCTAAAAAAATGGGTATTTCAGTTGAAAAAGTAAGAGAAGTTATTAAAATTAGTCAAGAACCAGTTTCCCTAGAAACCCCAATTGGTGAGGAAGATGATTCTCATTTAGGAGATTTCCTTAAAGATGAAAGTAGTCTTTCTCCTGAAGAATATACTGAAAATGAAATTTTAAAAGAAGAAATCAAAGAAGTATTACAAACTTTACAACCAAGAGAACAAGAAGTACTAGAACTTCGTTTTGGACTTACTGATGGTATTTGTCATACTTTAGAAGATGTAGGTAAAAGATTTAATGTCACAAGAGAGAGAATAAGACAAATTGAAGCCAAAGCCTTAAGAAAATTAAGACATCCATCTAGGGCCAAAAAATTACGGGATTTTTTAGATAGTTAATGAATGATAATCGAATTAAAGCCTTGGCTGATGAAATTTCTTTAAAAGATGTTGTTTTGGATGTTGGCACAGATCATGGATATTTAAGTATCTACCTTAAAGAAAATAAATTATGTCAAGAAATATATGCTTGTGATATTTCTAAAAATGCTTTAAATAACGCTATTAATAATTTTAAAAAACATAAATTAGATATTAAAACTTTTGTAAGTGATGGTTTTTCTAATATTCCAGTAGATTTTAATACTGCCGTAATTGCGGGAGTGGGTACGCATACTATTTTAAAAATAATTAGTCATCCTAAAACTCCATCTAAATTAGTAATTGGTAGTAATAATGATTATTATTTTTTAAGAAAAAGTTTAAATGAAAAAGGATTTAAAATAGTTGATGAAAAAGCCGTATTAGAAAAAGGACATTATTATATAATTTTGTTATGTATTAAAGGAAAACAAAGATTAAATAGAAAAGAATTAAAGTTTGGTATTAGTAATAATGATGATTATTATGCTTATTTAATCAAAAAAAATAATGAAATAATTGAAAAAGTTCCATTTGTTAAAAAAATGCAATTAAAATATGATAATTATCTTTTAAAAGGTCTTATTGAAAGAAAGTAGGACCTTTTTGTGTGGTTAAATTTGGTCTATTATTGGTAAAAGTGTTAGTAGTTTGATTAATTTTTTCTTTTAAAGGTTGTAAATTTTTTTCAGTATTTGTTAAAACTTTATTAGTAGTACTATTACTAAATTCTTTAATAATATTAAAAGCATTACGAGCATTATTCATAAGTGGTTTGGCTTCTTTATATAAGGGAATGATTTGATTAACAACTCCTAAAGTACGCGATAATCCCCCTAAAACTCTGGTAAACGATAACCCATTAAAAAGACGTGGACCAAACATATTTATCACCTATAATATTTTATGCTTTTGCGGGTTAAAAACACACTAGTTGTCAACACTTGACACTTTGAGAAAAGATAAACTTGATTTTCGGGGGGGGTAGATTTATAATTTAATCAGAATAGTGTATGTAAGTTTGAAAACAATAAACAACCCGCTCATATACGCTAGGTAAATTTATAATAGGAGGAGGTGTATTTATGGAAAAGGATAGAGGTACTAAAATAATCGCCATTCTTGCTCTTTTAATTGCTGTTGTCGGATTATCTGTTGGTTTTGCAGCATTTTCTAAAGAATTAACAATAACACCTGTGGCAGATGTAAAGGCTGATGATAGTAAATTTAGTGTTGAATTTTCAACAGATAGTTCAAGTGAAACTGCTCAATTTGGTGATGTAAATGGTGAATTTTCAGAAGATGCTTCAGATGATGAAAACGCTAAAGCCGGAAAAGTTACTATTGCTCAATTAACTGCAACTAATGCCGAGGCTCAATTTTCAAAAGATAACCAAACTATCGTTTATACTTGGTATGTTCGTAATTCTGGAGAAATGGATGCTTATTTAAAAAGTGTAACTTTTGGTAGTACAACTGCTGAATGTACAGCCAAAGAAGAAGATTCTACTACTGAGGCTTTACTTAATGCTGCTTGTGAAAACGTTAGTCTTAAATTAACAATTCAAGATAAAGAATTTACTTCTACTCAAAGTAGTGTTACTGAAGAAGTTAAATTAGCAAAAGGCAAAAAAGATGGTGTGGTTAAATTAGAAATAACTGCTGGTGAGGGTGCTACACTTACTGATGGAGATTACACAGCAAAATTTCAACCAATAGTAGTAGAATATACATCTAAAAACCCAACCACTTAATAAAAATATAATATATTAAAGGTTAACTTTAATATATTTTCACAAGACTATTTAGGAGGATAGGAATGAAAAGAGGTTATAAACGTTTAGCAATTTTTGAATTACTAATTCTCATTATTCTTTTTATAAATAGTTTTGTATCAAATATATTAAGTAATTATTATATGATTATATTTTTGCTTATTATAGTTGTTAGTTTTAAATTGTTCTTTGGCTTTGAAAAAGACCGCCATCGGTATACCAAAGATATTCTCTATGATTTAATAATTTTTCTAATTATCTTTTTTATCTTTTATTATTTATCAGGATTAATTTTTAGTTTTGCTAAAACGGAAAGTTATTATAATCTTCATGATTTTATTTTTGTTTTATTACCGATAATTTTGGAAATAATCTTAAAAGAATTTTTAAGATATCAAACTTTAAATAAAGCCGAGGGCAGCAAATTCTTAATTGTTTTAACAACTATGTTATTTATTTTTTGGGATATATCCACAACATTATTTTATAACCGCCATCAAAATACTTATGGTTTATTCATTTATTTAGCCTTAACAGTTATACCAGCCATAAGTCTTAATATAGCATCAACTTATATTAATTTAAAAGTAGGATATAAACCAATGATAGTATATCGTTTAGTAATGGAACTATATTTATATTTATTACCTATTGTTCCTAATCCCAACCAATATATAGTATCTGTTATTAGACTATTATTACCAATTATTTTTGCTTATCAAGTATATAAATTTTTCTTAAAAGAACATGATGAAGAAGTCGAAAGAGAAAAAAAGAAAGTAAAAATAACATCATTAATTTTAACAACTTTATTAGTGGCCTTTTTAGTATATTTCACTAGTGGGTATTTTCATTATCACGCAATAGTTATTGCCAGTGGTAGTATGACTCCAATGATTAGAAAAGGCGATGTAGTAGTTATTGAAAAAAGTGATGGTAATTTTGAAGATATCAAAGAGGGGCAAGTAATTGCTTATAAATATGATGGTATTGTTATTGTCCATCGATTAGTAGAAAAAGTAAAAGTTGAAGATGAGTATTATTTTTATACTAAAGGGGATGCTAATGAAACAAGGGATAATTATAAAATAACGGAAGATATGGTTATAGGTGTTGTTAATATAAAAGTTCCTTATATTGGTTTACCAACAGTTTGGTTAAATGAACTATAAAAAATAAAAAGGAGAATAAAAATGAAAAGAAAGGAAAATTTGGTTAATTCATCACCACCGAAGAAAAAACTAAAACTAAAAGCCCAATATCGTTTTCATATGGGCTACAAATTAAGATTAACCTTAAGTTTTCTAGCCTTTATCATTGCCTTCTCTTTTTGTTTATTATTTGCTACCAAATCCTTTGATTATAAAGACCCTAAAGTAGTAAAGTTTAATGAAAATAATAGTATTGATTATAAAGTAAAAGTTAAACCCAATGAATTTTATGAAACTGAATATTTAGATAATAATATGATTTACGTCGCTAGTTTAATTGATAGAGTAGATTTAAACTTTGATTATTTATTCACTATTGATGAAAATTCTAGTTTAGATTTTGACTATCAAATTAAAGGCGATTTAATTATTGCTAATGAATCGGGAACAACTAAATATTATGAAAAAACTTATAATTTGACTGATGTTTCCCATCGAGAAATGAAAGATGGAAAGTCTTATAAAATAATTGAAAATACTGAAATAGATTATGATTATTATAATAAAGTAGCCAATGATTTTAAAACTTCTTTTGGATTAGACACAACTAGTTATTTAAGAGTTTATTTAGAAGTTTTAAAAAAGAGTACAGATAATATTTTAAAAATTAATGATACTACAACTAGTGAAATAAAAATACCTCTATCAGAAAGAAGTATTGAAATAAAATTTGATGCTCAAGATACCGTGCAAATGAAACAAGCCATTGCTGATAAAGAAATAATTTTTAATAGTAAAATATTTATTGCTGAAGTATTATTATTTATAATTTCTAGTTTCTTTATTAGTAAAATAATTAAATTATTAGCGCTTCTTTCTAAAAAGAAAAGTGCTTATGATAGTTTTTTAAAAAAAGTATTAAAAGAATATGACCGTTTAATTGTAGAAACAACAACGGGAATAGATTTAAATAAAAATAGTATTATTAAAATTAATAAATTTAATGAATTATTAGATGTAAGAGATAATTTAAAATTACCAATAATGTATTATAATGTTGTAAATCATCAGAAATGTTATTTCTATATAAAAAATAAAAATGACGTTTATTTAATGCAACTTAAGGCAAGCGATATGGAATAATTATGGAAAAATTAAAAAATAGATATCAAAAATTTAAAATTTCTAGTAATAGAAATTGTTTTGCATGGTTTAAATACAAATAATGAAAAAATTTTTAATAAACCTTATTAAATTGTTAAATAAAATAAGCATATATTTTACTATGATTTGCATAATTATTTTAAAGTGGTACAATATTATGTGTTCGTAGAGAAAAGGATGATTATATATATGCGTAAAGTTGCTGATTTTATTGTTGAAAAAAGATATTTTATTTTAGGGTTATTCTTAATCTTAACTATAATATCTTTTAATTTGTCTAAAAAAGTTGTGGTTAATCACGATATTTCTTCTTATCTTCCTGATAGTTCCGAAACTAAAATTGGTAATCAAATTATGGAAGAGGAATTTGCGGCGATTGAGACTAGTGATTTAGCCATTATGGTTAAAGATTTAGAGGAAGTAGATAAAGATAAAGCCTTAAAATATTTAGAAGATATTAAAGGAGTTAGTGAAGTAGAAGAAGAAGTAAAAGATGAATATACTTTATATACTTTAACTGTTTCGGATATAGAAACTTCTCAGTTAGCCAAAGATGTTTATGAAAATGCAACGCAATATTTTTCTAATTATGAAGTTGAAACTTCTGGTAGTATATCTAGTGAAAATAAAGAAATATTACCTATTTGGATTGTTTGTTTAGCGGTATTTTGTGCCTTAATTATTTTAATAATAATGTGTGAATCTTATACTGAACCTTTCTTATTTTTAATAACTATTTTAATTGCGGTCGTTTTAAATAAAGGAACTAATATTATTTTTAAAGATATCTCGGCTATAACTAGTTCTATTACGGCTATCTTACAAATGGCCTTATCAATGGATTATTCTATAATGCTAATGAATCGTTATGAACAAGAAAGAAAACAAGAAAAAGATAAAGTAAAAGCCATGAAAAAAGCCTTGCATAATGCTTTTACAGCCATTTCTAGTAGTTCTATTACTACCATTGTGGGTCTTTTAGCCTTAGTCTTTATGAGTTTTAAAATTGGTGCTGATTTAGGTTTTGTTTTAGCCAAAGGTGTTTTCTTTAGTTTAGTAAGCATTTTCTTCTGCTTACCAGCCTTGATATTAATATTTGATAAATTAATTAGAAAAACTAAAAAGAAAAGTCCAACTTTTAATTTAAAATTTTTAGGCCATTATGCTTACCATATGCGTTATGTTGGTATATTTGTCTTTATCGCTGTATTTATCGGTAGTTTTCTTTTAAAAAATCGTTTAACTATTGATTACACCGATACTAAAACTGATCCCATTGACAGTGTCTTTATAACCGAAAATGAAATGGCTATTATTTACCCAAATGATAATGAAGAAGTAATGAGTAAATATTGTGAAAAATTAGATACTAAAATTGATAAAGTCTTGTGTTATAGTAATACGATTAATGAAGAATTAACTTATGATGAATTTAAAGATAAATTAACTAGTTTAAATGTTTCTGTTTCACTAGATGATGAACTATTAAAAGTTATCTATTATAATAAATATCATCAAGATGATGTTAAATTAACTTTAAATAACTTAATTAGTTTTACTAATAATAATATTTTAAATAATAATTTATTTAAAAAAATGCTTCCTCAAGGTTTAAATGATAATTTAGATACTTTAAATTATTTTGCTAATAAAACTGAAATTAATAAAAAAAGAACCAAAGATAATTTAGCCAATATTTTAGAACTTAAAAGTAATGATATAGATAAATTAATAATATATTATAATTCTTTAAATACTACTACTAAATTATCTTTAAGTGAATTAGTTAATTTTATTAATAATAATATCTTAACTAATTCACTATATAGTACCTATATTACTCCAGATTTAAAAAATAATATTATCACTATTAGTAAATATTTAAATAAAGATTTAATAAATACTAGTTTAAATTATGAAAATATGGCTAATGTTTTAAATATTGATAGTAAAGATTTACTTAAATTATATAATTATTATTTATTAAATAATAAAGTAGATACTAAATTAACTTTAAATGAATTAATAACTTTTATTGAAAGTGATATTTTAACTAATGAAGAATATCAAAATTTAATAGATACTAATACTTTAAATAGTTTAAATATTTTAAAAACATTTACTAATTTAGATATTATAAATAAACAAACGACTAGTGCAAATTTAAGTAAATTATTAAATATTCCCGATAATGTTATTAATGGTTTAATGTTAAGTTTAAACAAAACTACTTTTAGTCCTTATGAACTTATTAATACTATATTAAATTCTGATATTAAGAATATGTTAGATGAAGATACTTTAAATAATTTAACTAAACTTAATTTTATAATGACTAGTACGATTAATAAGAGTAGTTTTACTTATGAAGATGTTAGTAATTATTTAGGAATAAATACTACTTTAACTAAAACAATATATAGTTTATATAGTAGTAAAACTACTAGCATAAAACCTTTAGATTTAATTAATTTTATTCTAAATAATCAAAATAATAAAGAATTAAATTTAGATAAAGAGAAAATAAATAATTTAAATTTATTAAAATTCGTAATGGAAAGTGTCATAAATGACACTAAATACAGTAGTAGTGAATTAAATAAAATTATTAATGAACCTAATATTTCTTTAGTTTATTCTCTCTATGAAATAGAAAAAGAAAATAAAGATATTAAACTATCTTTAAAAGAATTTATTAATTTTTTAAATACTAAAGTTTTAACTAATAAAGAATATGCTAGTTTATTAAGTAAAGATAAAGAAACTAAAATAACTACTTTAAATAAAATTATTAATAATACTTTAAAAAATAAAAATTATACTGAAGAAGAATTATATGACATACTAAAAGTATTTAATAATAATTTAAATCTTAAGACTTTAAATTTAGTTTATTTATACTATGGAACAGTTAATAACTATCAAAAAGAATGGACATTTACTATTGTAGATTTTATTAATTATGTAGATTCTATATTAGATGATGAACAATTTAAAGATATTATTTCTAATGATTTAAGAAATAGTATTGAAGATGCTAAAAAAAGAGTTAAAGAAGCGAAAGAATTATTAGTAAGTGATAATTATTCAAGAATAGTTATTCAAAGTAAAATACCTAAAGAAAGTAAGGAAACATTTGCTTTAATTAAAGATATTAAAAAAGATTTAAAAGACACTAATCATTATTTAATTGGTTCATCGCCAATGGCATATGAATTAAGTACAACTTTTGATAATGAACTTAATTTAATTACCATTCTTACTATGTTATTTATCTTTATTGTAGTTGTCTTTACTTTTAAATCTTTAATTATTCCGATTATATTAGTATTAGTTATTCAATGTGCTGTTTATTTAACAATGGGTATTTTAGCCTTAAGTGGTGGTTCAGTTTACTTTATTTCGCTTTTAATAGTTCAAAGTATTTTAATGGGCGCTACTATTGATTATGCTATTGTCTTTACTTCATATTATTTAGAAGCCAGAAAAAAGGAAGATAAAAAGAATGCTTTAATAATGGCTTATAATAATTCATTCCATACTATTATTACTAGTGCTTCCATTTTAACTATTGTCACTTTAATAGTAGGGTGTTTTGTATCAGCCATTGCTGGTAAAATATGTATTACTTTATCAGCAGGTACAGTTGTTTCTAGTTTCTTAATTCTTTTATTACTTCCAGAACTTATTTCATTATTTGATAGATTTATTGTTAAAAATAAATAATAATTGTTAAACTTATTTAGAATTAGAAAGATATGATATTGATGTCAGTCTTTCTTTTTTTGTGTAAAAATGTGTCAAATAGCAAAGAAAATAAATAAAAACGGTTTGCTTTTCAAGTAGGGTAATTTATAATTAAAATTGGAAAGGTATATAATGTCAAACAAATGTAAAAAAGATAAAACAAATATATCTTGTTTGTTTGGACATAAAAAAAGAAAAAATTATGGAAACTATTTGAATGAAAATTATAATGAGCGGATTGTGAATTCAAATTTCAATATAAATGATAACAACTTTAAGAATATAAATAGTTTACCATAATTTGAATTAATAGAGACAAAGTTATCTAGGAAGAATATTTCAAACCAAAGATAACTTTTTACAATATTAAATAATAAATGGAGATATTTAATGAAAAAAATAATTAAATTAAAAAAAAGATATAAAGATAAAAGAAATTTTATAATAAAAATTATTCCTTTTATTTTAGTAATTATTGTATTAGTGTTATCTGTTGGTTGGTCAACATTTAGTCAAAAATTAGAAATAGATGGTATGGAAGCCACAGTAAGAGTAAAGGCTGATATAAGAATTACGGGAATTTCTGTATCTATTGATAATTTTGATAATAATAATGCTATATCAAATTGGGAAGACTATAATGTTAAAAGTATTCATACATCAGTTAATTTACCTAATGATAAATCCCAAATAAAATATAAAGTTCAAATAACTAATTTAGGTAATGCTGAAATGGGTATACTAAATATAACTGGTCTTCCAGATTATTTAGAATATAAAATTGAGGGATATAATTTAAAAGATAAAATTTGTGTCGAAAATAATTGTAAATTGGGAATTCAAAAAGATATTTATATAATTATTAAATATAAAAATGGGGTTAAAACTACGGATAATACCAATCATACTATTAGTTTAGATTTTGATTTTAGGCCATATCACAAAATTACCTATTCTAACTTTCTAATTGATACCAATAAATTTCCTAAAGAAATTTTAGATGGCGATAATTTAGAAATTCAATTTCCAACTGATATTGAGAAAAAAGATATTTTTGTTTCTGTTAATAGTGCTAGTACAGATTTTCAATATGATAATAATCTTTTAAAACTTAATAATGTTTCTGGAGATGTTGTTATTCAATATAGAACTTTAAAAGACAGGATTATACAACTTGCTCAAGGCAAAAAATGTAATTATAATGGTAATGTCTATGATTTATCCACAACTGATATTGCTTGTAATGGGGCTGATGGACATGATGATATACCTAATTATTATACCTATTTATCAGGAACTAATGAATGTTTGGATTTTAATTATGTTTGGTATTCGGGTTATATGTGGAGAATAACAGAAATATTAGATGATGGATCAGTAAAAATGATTGCTGAAAATATTTTATCTGCTATAAACTTTGGTTCAAATCCTTACTTTGCAAATTCTTATATCAAACAATGGTTAAATGAAGATTTTTTAGATACTTTATATAATTATAGAAAAATATTAGTAACAGATGCTACTTGGGATATATCGCCTTGGTATAATTGGTGTTGGGTTGCTCCACCTATTCAAACACAAGCCACAGTTGGTTTATTAAATCCTTACGAATTTAACAAGACTGCCCTTTATAGTAACGATAATTTTTTAAATCTTGGCCATAGTTGGTGGTTATCTTCCTATAGTAGTATTGATAATCCT
>CANRCL010000003.1 GCA_947629115.1 uncultured Bacilli bacterium
AATTATTTCACTTCGGTGAAATAATTCGGTGGCCTCAAATAATGGAGTTCTAATATATTCATAATTATATGACCTCATCATATCTCTTACTACTTCATTTACATATTCCCAAAGTAGTGTTTCATCCCCTGTTAAATCAATGGTTCCTTTTGGTTTAGTTATCATTTTAATCCTCCTTTAATAAAAAAGACCTAGAACATATAAGGGCGAGTAATTCCCGCGGTACCACCTTACTTCTAGGTCTTAAATTTTATCGCTTACAATAGCGTTTCTAATTATGAAAGTGTCTTCATTTATTAAAAAGTTCGACTTTTCCACCAACCGTCTTCGCTTTAAACTTTTATTAATAAACTACTTGTCTTTCCATAGAAAATCCATATTTTCATTTTATTACTTTTTTTAATTCTAGTCAACAATTATCCCACGATTTTACGGCTCAAGACGGCTTCTTTACGACTTTCTTCTGAACATTCTTTATTATTATCTTTAGAATAATTATCACTTAAAGATATATTTTGAATTAATTCATTTATATCTAAAAGCAACATTTTAATTAATCGATTACATTTTTGTTCTTCATTAGGTTTAATTTGCTCATACATCTCTATTGCCTTTTCATAGTCTTCATTATTAATCGCGGCATAAACAGTTTGATAAACTTCATCTTTTTTCTCTGGTATTACACCCGTCTTTTCTATTTCAATAATCTTTCTTGTTAATTTTAAAAGATAACTATAATAATATAAGGCAATTCCATTCCGATAAAGATAGATTAAATATTTTTCACATTCTTTATAATTTTTACTATATATGTATTGAAAAAGTTTTATTTCCCGCATTTCCATACTCCGTTTAATTTCTTTTAAACAATTTTTTACAAAGACTTCAAATAAAGTTAAACTTTCATCACTTTGTTTATTTAAAATATGTAAAGCCCTAATAAAATCTTGTTTATAAATAATCTCTCTAATCTTATTTTGTCTAGGAATATCAAGGTATCTAGTATCACTTTCTAATAATTTAACATCTTCATAATGAATATTTTTAGACAAACATCTTCCCTTTAATGATAAATAATCTGTAAATCTTAAAAGATAAGCCGCTAAATTATAATCAACTTGATAATCTTTATTCGGTATAAGTTTTAATATTTCTAATATAAATTCCATTTTATAACCATTATGACTATCTAAAGCCGCATATAATAATTTAAAAGTTTTATCTATATAACTAACATCTTCTTGAAAACATTCTTGAAAATAAATTTTGGCTTGATTTAATTTCTTTTCAAATAAAGCCTTTTTGGCTAAATTAAATTTTTCGGATGTTCTTAACTCTTTTATTTCTGCTGCCATAAAATCCCCCTCTTTTTAAATCATTGCTATTTTATAATAAATTTCCTTAAATGTAAAGAAAAACCAACATCCCTAATTACTTGGTTTTTCTCTTTTTAATTTATAACTAGACTCTATTTCTGTATTTAACTCATCTATTAAAGAAGTTAATAACTCACTATTATAAGTTTCATATTTTACCTTTAGAGAAGTAATTTCTTCTAAAGAAACTTTAGCAAATTCCGCTACTTGTTGAGGTAAATAACCATTAGATAAAAGATAAATAATAATTATTTCTTTTAAAGACATAGCATCTAATAAACTTTGATAGTTAGAATTCTTAAGATTTATAATGGCTTTAGTTATTTCTTCAATTAATTGACTTTCATTTTCCTTAATATTTAACTTTTTAATTTTATTTTTAATTCTTTGTAAGGTATTAGAATATAAACGAGATTCTTGAATATTACTAAATTTATAATGTCTTTGATAATTATCATAATTTTCGCCAAATTTCTTTTGCAAAATATCTTTTTGTTTTGAAGATAAATTATCTAATATTGGTCTTAAAACTTCTTCACTAGTATCAAGATATTCATAAATTGTTTTATTTGGTTTAATTACATTATTTTTAATGGACCTACAAATATGAAAAAATGTACTTTGTTCTTGTTTACTAGACCAATTATAACGTTCATGATATTTGTTGTAATCTTTGCCGAATTTCTTTTGTAAAATTTCTTGTTCTTTTGGTGATAAATCTTCTAGAATTGGTTTTAGTACTTCCTCACTAGTTTCAAAATATTCATAAATGTTTCCTATTAATTTAGAATTGTTTTTTAATTTTCTGGTGATATTTAAACAAAGAAGTTGATATAATTTTTTATCTTCTTCATTTTCCCAAACGACAAATTTTTGATAATTGTCATAATTTTGGCTAAATTTCTTTTGTAAAAGGGCTTGTTCTTGAGGAGATAATCTGTCTAATATTGGGTTTAGTACTTCTTCACTAGTCTTAAAATATTCATAAATTGTTTTATTTTGTTTATTTATTTTATTTTTAACAATTTTAGAAATATTAAGATATAAATTTCTTTCTTGTTTACTAGACCATTCACATCGTTCGTGATAATTGTTGTAATCTTTGCCGAATTTCTTTTGTAAAACTGCTTGTTCTTGTGGTGATAAATTTGCAAGTATAGGGTCTAGAATTTCTTTACTAGTTTCAAAATATTCATAAATGTTTCCTACTAATTTAGAATTATTTTTTATTTTTCTTAAAATACTTAAACGAGTAAGATGATATAATCTTTTATCTTCTTCATTTTTCCAAACAACAAATTTATTATAAGTATTATAATGTTGACCAAATTTTATTTTTAAAACTTTTTTTTCTTTATTAGATAATCTATCTAATATTGGTTTTAAAATTTCTTCACTGGTTTCAAAATAATCATAAATGGTTCCAGTTTCTTTAACATAATTTTCTATTCTTTTTTTAATTAAAACACAAGTATTATAAAACAAATTTTGTTCTTGTTTATTGGCTAATTTATTACGTTTTTGATAATTGGTATAATTTTCACCAAACTTCTTTTTTAAAATTTCTTTTTGTTTAATAGATAAATTTGCGAGTATTGGGTCTAGAATTTCCCTACTTGTTTCAAAATATTCATAAATAGTTATAATTTCTTCGTCAAAATTTTCTATTCTCTTTTTAATTAAAGCACAAATATTGTAAAACTTTCTTTGCTCTTGTTTATTATCCCAAAAATGCCGTTCTTGATAATTGTCATAGTTTTCACCAAATTTCTTTTGTAAAACCTCTTTTTCTTGGGGTAATAAATTATCTAGTATAGGGTCTAAAATTTCCCTATTTGTTTTAAAATATTCATAGATAGTTTTAACTTCTTTATCATAATTTTCTATTTTCTTTTTAATAAATGTGCAAGTATTCCGAAATAAATGTAATTCTTTTGGACTATCCCAAAAATGCCGTTCTTGATAATTGTCATAGTTTTCACCAAACTTCTTTTGTAAAACGGCGATTTTTTCTTTAGATAAATTAATTAAAATAGCATTTAAAACTTCTTCACTAGTGCCAAAATAATCGTAAATAGTTTCAATTTTAGAAGTATTCTTTACCTCTTCTTTTTCTTCTTTTGAAATTACAACATTTATTTTTAAAGTACCTTTGGTTAATAATTCATAAGCATTAATAATATTAATTTGTTCCGCTAAATCTAAATTAACATTAGGAATATACCGATAACTAAAATTATTCCATTGTTTAAATAACGAAGAGCGTAAATCTTCTGGTACTTTAACAATATTTTGGCGAAATTCTTCTTCACTGATTTCTAAATAGTCATAAATTGTTACCACCGAAACTAAAGTACCTAACTTTTGCATTATTTTGTTATATTCTTCTAAATAACTAGAATTAGTAATAACTTTTTTATTATAAGGACTTTTTAAATCAGACCCAAATACTGCTTTTAGAATAATTAATTCTGCTTCATTAAGTTTTTTAGTAGCGCATTTACAAATACTAAAAGGAACATTTAAAATTTTGTCAATGGTTTTAGGTTTTTCTTCTTTAGCATTTAATTTTTTATTTAAGGCTTCTTTTAACATATTAAGAGATAACAAGCATAATTTTTCTTGACTGATACTGCTCCAAGTAGGAGAAGATGTAAATGTATCATAGCCTCTTCCAAATTGAACTTGTAAAGCCATTTGATTTTCTAAAGGTAATTCTTTTATTAAAGGATAAATTATATCTTTTCCTAAATAATCATAAATACTACCAGCCATTTTAATACCTAAAAGTCTATTCAACTCTTCTAAAGGTATTTTCATTTGTAAAGCAATTTCTTCATTAGTTGGAACTCTATTTAATTTAAATGTTAATAAATTTTTCGTCTCGTCATATTTTTGTTTAATACTAGGAGTAGATTTAGTTTTCTTTTGACTTTCTTTCTTTTCTTTATAGAAATCTAATACTTTTTCCATTAATTCTCGAGAATTTAAATTAGGAGAATAATTTTCTAAAAATTGGGGTAATATTTTTAAAATATCTAAACTACTAAAATAATTCTTTAAAATATCTAAAATTATTCCTAAATCTTTTGTATTAATCTTATAAGTTTCCATTATATTTTGTAAATCATCGGAATTATTTTGACATAAAATTTTAAATATATTACTTTGAGGATTTAACTCAAAATCTAGATTATTAACATTGGCATAGGCTAAAAATAAATATTGCATACATAAATTAGCACTAAGGCTTTTTAAATTACCACATTTAAAATAACTATTACATAAATATATTTTTAAATTATCATTTAAATAGGTACTTTTGGCTAATATTTCTTGCCATTCTGACACACTTGGAAAATACTTTTCAGACTCTAAAAATGACTCTAATCTTTTAATATTTCTTTTCACTATTTGTAAAATTAGTCTGTTTTCAAATTCATTATCAATATAGTTAGTTATTCTTAAAATAGTATTGGCTTTTTTGTCCTCAATTGATTTAGTAATATCATTTTTAATCATTTTTATAAAAATATTTTCAAAATCATTTAAGACTTCTTCTGTCGGACTCGCTTTTAATTCATTAAGACAATTACTAACAATATCCACAAATTCACTTTTAGTTAAACTATCTTTACATTCATCTCTTATTTGTAAAATAAGTAATTTTAAAGTAGCATTTAAACTACTATAATTTAATTTATTAAGCATTTTTATAGTCATATATTTGTATCCTCCCTTAAGTTGTATAAAATATTATAAATTAATTTTTTAAAAAAAGAAAGATTTTTATCTTTCCTTACTATCAATAATTATGGTTATTGGGCCATCATTAGTAATATTGAGAGTCATATCGGCTCCAAAGATACCGGGATAAGTTTTAACAAAATTATTTAATTTAGCATTAAACTTTTCATATAACTTAATGGCTTCATAGCCATTTAAAGCCAAATTATAACTAGGACGATTACCTTTATTTGTAATAGCATATAAAGTAAATTGACTAATTGATAAAATATCGCCACCAACATCTAAAATACTTTTATTCATAACGCCATTTTCATCATCAAAAATTCTTAAATTAACTATTTTTTTAACTAGATAGTCGATATCTTCTTCCGTGTCATTTTCCGTAAAACAAACAAGAATTACTAATCCTTTATTTATTGAATTATAAATTTTATTATCAATAACAACATTACTTTCTTTACTTCTTTGAATAACAACTTTCATTTAATACTCCATTATTTCAATATTCCGATATTTGGCTAGATTATTTTTAAAATGTTCTAATTCATCTTTATTCTTAACTTTAATTAAAATTGAACATATCGTGCCTTTTTCAGTTTCTTTATTTTTAATTTCCGAAATAATTATTTTTTCTTTTGTTGATTCCGTTATTAAATCCATTAAGAAATTACCATTGTTAACTAAAACATTTATTTCTGAAAAATAAGTATTATCTGAATTAGGATTCCATTCAACCTCAATTAATCTTTCGGGATTAGTCTTGATATTTGGACAATTCTTTTTATGAACGGAAACACCCTCGCCTTTAGTAATAAAACCAACGATATCATCGCCTTTAACTGGTCGACAACATTTAGCCAAATTATACATTATATTAGTATTACCATCGACAATAATATCATCTTTAGAATTATTTAAAATCATTTGAGGTTTTAACTTATCAATTAAAACATCATTAACATCTTTTTTATCTTCTAAAGTTAAATTAATAATATAACCCGCAGTATAACGAAGTGAACCAATAGATAAATATAAATCATCTATAGTATCCATTTTTAATTCTTTAAAAATAGAATGTAAATTATCATCACTTAAAACTTCACTAATACTTAATTTTCTTTTTCTAATTTCTTTTTCTAAAATAGTTTTACCTTTTTGAATATATTCTTCTCTATCTTTTTTACTAAAATAGGCTTTAATTTTATTTTTGGCTTGGGCTGTTTTAACAAAATTTAACCAATCACTATTAGGAGTAGCACTATTATTAGTAATAACTTTAACGATATCATTATTATTAAGTTCATAAGATAGGGGAACAATATTATCATTAACAATGGCTCCAACGGTTGTATCGCCAACCCCACTATGAATTCGATAAGCAAAATCTACGGGAGTTGCTCCTTTAGGCAGTTCAATAACATCTCCTTTAGGAGTAAAAACATAAATAAGTTCTCCTAAAATATCGTTATGCATAGCATTTTCAAAAGATAAATCATTTTCATCGCTATTAGTTTCAATAATACTCCGGAACATTTCTAATTTTTGTTCCATGATGGCTTGGACTTTTTTAGTTCCTTTTTCTTTATAAGACCAATGGGAAGCAATACCTTTTTCCGCTATTTCATCCATTTCATAAGTTCTTACTTGAACTTCATAAACTTCGCCATCTAAACCAAAAACAGTCGTATGCAAACTTTGATACATATTTTCTTTAGGATTTGCTATATAATCTTTAAATCTTTTAGGAACAGGACGATATTTAGAATGTATTAATCCAATTGTAGTATAACAGTCGGCTTCACTACTGACAAATATTCTTAAGGCTAAAATGTCATAAATATCACTCCATTTTTTACCATTATTAAGTTTATTATAAATCGAATAAACACTTTTAACTCGGCCCTTTATTTCGTGAGTAATCCCATTTTCTGTCAATAAATGGGATAAATCTTCTTTCATTTCTAAAAGATTATCATTTAATTCCAAAGTGGTTTTATTTAATTTTTCTAATATATCATTATAAACATCTGGTTTTAATATTTTTAAACAAATATTTTCTAATTCACTTTTAATAGAATTAATACCTAAACGATGCGCAATAGGGACTAAAACACTCATTGTTTCTTTGGCTTTTAATTTTTGCTTTTCTTCTTTAACTGCCCAATTGGTTCGCATATTATGTAGACGGTCCGCTAGTTTAATATATAAAACTCGAGGGTCTTCAGCAAGACCTACTAAAACTTTTCTTAAATAAATGGCTGATGATTCTGTTTCATCAACTAATTCTAATTTATTAATTTTTGAAACACTATCAACGATTAATGCTACTTCACTACCAAACTTTTCTTCTAATATTTCTTTAGTCGCATTAACTCCATTATTTAATACTTCATGAAGTAGGGCTGCAATTATGGTTGTATCATCAACATTTAAATCCATTAATATTTCCACAACATGTAAAGGATGAGTAATAAAATCATCACCACTTAATCTTTTTAAACCTTTATGTTCTTCTTTGGCATATTCATAAGCCTCTTCTATTTTTTTAATAGAGTCAGGATACATTTTATTTAATCTGCCATACAACTTGGCAAAAGTTATTTCTTCATCTTTCATTAAATCACCTATTTTGTTATTTCATTAGTTTCTTTTTTAAATAAATCTCTAAATTAATAATATCAATGTTTAAAATATCCGCAACTAATTCATAAATTCTTAAATCTTTGCGATATTGCCATTTATTTTTTAAACAATAATTCCAAATATCAATGGCTTCAACATCAATTTTTTCTCTTCTAAATTCAGCAACTTTTGTGTTTAAAGCCGGTAAAATCCTTTGATATAACTCATACGTTGAAGTAAATTTTAATTCGCTTTTATCCATAAAAGTTAGCCCTCTTTCATAAGATTATTATATACTATTTTTTTCATATTTTAAAGGAGATTTATGAAAAGTAAGAATATATTTATTAAATCAACTGTTATTTTAATCTTGGGTGGAATTATAACTAAAATTCTAGGATTTATTATTCGAATTATTTATACCAGAATAGTTGGGGCGGAAGTGTTAGGCTTATATTCTTTAGTTATGCCTACTTATTCTCTTTTAATTACTATTGCTACATTAGCACTTCCTACAACTATTTCCAAATTAATTGCAGAAGATAAACGTAATCATTTAAAAATTATTTCTACTTCTACTATTTTAATTATGTTAATTAATGCTGTTGTTGTTATTTTTATGTTATTCTCGGCTAAATTTATTGCCATTCATCTTTTACATGAAGAAAGATGTTATCTTTTAATTATTGCTATGACTTTAACTTTTCCGATTATTTCCATTTCTAGTATTATTAAAGGATATTTTTATGGTAAACAAAATATGATACCCAATGTAGTATCCAATGTTATTGAACAATTAATTAGAGGAATTTTAATTTATTTGTTTGTTCCCAAAATTATGGCAAGAAGTGAAATTTTAGCCGCGGCGTCTTTATTTATTTTTTCATTTATTGAAGAATTTGTATCTATTTTAGTTAATATGTGTTTTCTTCCAAAAAAAATTAAAATTCATAAAACAGATTTTATTCCCGATAAATATACTTTAAAAAATATTTTAGATATTTCTATTCCTACTGTTTCATCTCGAATAATTGGTAATATTGGTTATTTTTTTGAACCCATTATTTTAAAAAATTTATTACTTTTTAGTGGTTATTCTAATGAATATATTTTAGTGGAATATGGTGCCTATAATGCTTATACGATGGCTATTTTAACTGTTCCCTCATTTTTTATAACGGCTATTTCATCTGCCCTTATTCCCGAAGTTAGTAAACACTATTTAGATAGAAATAAAGAAAGTATGACTAAAAGATTAAAAGAGGCTTTAATATTTGCTTTAATTATTGGAATTGGTTATTCTACTCTCTTAATGTTTTTTGGTAAATTTATTTTAACAAGTTTATATAATACTACTTTAGGTTTAGATTATATTAAAGTTTTAGCACCCATCTTTCCTTTATTTTATATCGAAGCCATTTTAATGAGTTTTTTACAAGCCGTTAATAAAGCCCATATTACAATGAAAATTACTATTTTAGGAGTTATAGTTAAGTTAATAGTTTTAGCGGGTGCTTCTTTAATTCATATTGGTATGTATTCTTTAATTGCTTCTGAAATTGTAAATATCTTCCTAGTTGTTTTCTTAAACATTTATTATGTTTATCGATATATTAAAAGATAAATATTAAAAAAGAAATTATAAATACCATAATTTCTTACCATCTTTATATACTTCATCAATAAAGCCACAACCTAAACATTCTTCTCCTAAATAGAAAACACATGCTTGACCCGGAGTCACTGATTTGGCTTTACTTTCATATTTAACTAATATTTTATTATCTTCTAAATATTCTAAAACAACGGGAATATCTTCACCTCGATAACGGAATTTAGCCGTACAGAAAGTAGGATGGGTACTACTTATAAAGTTAACATTACTTACTAGACAAGCATCACTATATAAGTATTCTTCATTACCAATAGTCACATATAAAATATTATTTTTAACATCTTTGCCACAAACAAAATGTCTTTCAGTATTACCCGAAATACCAACATTTTTTCTTTGTCCAATTGTATAATTCATTAAACCATTATGCGTACCAATAACTTCTTTGGTTTCCACATTTATTATTGGCCCTTTATTTTCTTGTAAATAATTTTTAATAAATTTTTGAAAATTTCTTTCGCCAATAAAACAAATACCTGTTGAGTCTTTTTTATCTGCGACCGCTAAACTTTGCTCTTCCGCAATTTTTCTTACTTCTGGTTTAGTAAGATTACCAATAGGAAATAAAACATTTTTTAATTCATCCGGAGTGACATCCGCTAAAAAATAAGTTTGGTCTTTATTTAAATCGACGGCTCTTAAAAGTTTACCTCGCTCTAAACGAGCATAATGTCCAGTGGCAATATAATCGGCTCCTAATTTAAGGGCTTCTTTTTTAAATAAATCAAATTTAATATATTTATTACACAATAAATCAGGATTAGGAGTTCTTCCCTTTTCAAGTTCACTTAAAAAATACTTAAAGACATAATCCCAATATTCTTTAATAAAATCTACCCGATGAAGAGGAATATCTAATTTTTCACAAACTTTTTTAGCGTCATTATAATCTCTTTCTTGAGGACAAATAATATCATCATTTTGAAAATCTTCGCCATTTATGGTACTATCCCAATTTCGCATAAAAAGAGCAATAACATTATAACCCTCTTTTTTTAAAAGATAGGCTGCTACGGCACTATCAACGCCACCACTCATTCCTACAACTACTATTTCTTTCACAAGTTATCCCCTTTCTTAAGAGTACTAATATTTTAGCACTTTTTTTAAATATTACAAACATAAATCTAATATATAATTAATTAATACAATATCTTTATTTATAAGACCACTTTTTAAACGATAATCTAAATCACTTAATTTAACAATTTCATCTTTGATTTGTTCTTTTTTATATAATCGTAAATTATTAATAATTTTTTGATATTGCCAATCGGCTAATTTAAGTTCTCTTAAAACATCTTGATAAGCATATTTATTTTCTTCATATAAAATTACACTTAACATAAGGCGAAATTCCCGTCCTAAAAGAGCAATAATTACACTTGGTTCAACTTTTAATATCTTGGCTTCTTCTAAATTTTTTAAAGCCTCATCTAAATTACGACTGACAATACTATCAACTAATTTAAAATTATTTTCCGAAATAGACTTACTAGTTAGAATTTCTACATCATTATATTTTATTTCACTAGGTTTACCATAATATAACATTATTTTTTTTAACTCTTGGTAGGCTAAATCAAAATTATTTAAAGAATTATTAATTATATACCATAAACTTTTATCATCAACTTTATATTTGGCATTAGTAGCAATTTTTAATAATTCATTTTTCATATCAGTTTTTGTCATTTTAGGAAAAGTAATAAGATTACCATTCTCACTTATGGTACTCACTATTTTTTTCCTTGAATCATAACTATTACCCACAAAAACTATTCTTGTATTTTTATTTTCATTAGCCATATATTTTAATAATTTTTCACTATCTTCTTTACTTTTTTTAGTATCAGCACTTTTTGATGGCATAAAGAATTTAGCATTTTTAACAACTAAACATTTTCTATCATCAAACATGGAAAAATATGAAGCCTCGGTTAGTACTTCATCTAGAGTATTTTCTTCTAAATTAAAAGTTATAACATTAGGAATATCTTTAGTTAATTCTTTTAATGAAGTTTCCATTTGATAAATTGTTTCACTAATTAATAAAAATATATTCATAACTTTATTATCTCAAAATCATTAAATTAAAACAAGTAAAATAATTAAGTATTCAAAAAGAGCAAAACGTTTTGCCCTTTTATCTATGTAAACATTATATAATGTATTATATTTTATGGTGTTAATTTTTTTCTATGTAGTAATTTTTATATAATTTTACATCTAAAATTTTATCTTTTCATAGAGTTATCTAAAGCAGTTTGTAGTTCAGATATTGGCATATGGCAATTTTTTATTGCTTCATTTTTTCTATCAAAAGTTTCAGGAATTATTGAAGTTGCTACTACTGTATCTCTTAATTCAGCCAATATAAATGAATCAGGACTTTTATAAGTTCCTTGGCATAGTTTTATTGCATCATCAATGGAATGTATTTTTTCTTTTATTTGAGGATTATTAAAATAATTTTCTAATTGTTGACATACCATATCTTTTTCTTGATTTAACATTAAAACAGCCGAACCATCTTGATATAAATCACATAAGGCTTTTCTAACAATAAAATTATCAAGTAATTCAGGATTTCTTCGATATTCATCCTTTACAACTTTAACCAAGATATAATTATTATTGTCATAGCCAAAAGAACCATAATATTCGGCTTCTGATAAAAAAGTTCCATCATTTATTCCTATTCCTTGCCAAGAACCTCTAGGATTTTCATCATTACTAAATCCAAATTCAATTTTTTTCATCAATTCATCTCCTTGTAAACATTATAATATAGCGTATTTTACAAATACAAACTATTTATTATAAAATTGTAAACAAATGTCAAGTATTGACATAATTTTTAAGGAGCATATTCTTTAATTACATAATTATTTTTATTTAATTTTATTTCAATTGTTCCACTAGTTTGAGTATTTAAGTAAGGAATTTTTAAATTATTTAAACTACTTATTACTTCTTCACTAGGATGATGGTAAATATTATTTCGACCACTAGATATAATGGCTTTAATAATATCATAATTTTTTAAAAATTCAATACTACTACTAGTTTTAGAACCATGATGTGCTAGTTTAATAAAATCACCTTTAAAAGAATAATCTTGAATAAATTTTCTTTCTACTTCTTTAGTTGTATCGCCCATAAACAAAAAATGCCACTTATAAATATTTAAATAAGTAATAATACTACTAGCATTTTCATCACTACTTATATAATCATTTATATTTTGATAATTAAAATATTTACTTTTATAACTACTAACTACTTTCCCACTATTTCTAATTTCTTTTTCTAATTTATTATCAGCATTTTTATTTAAGATAATATTAGAAATTTTAAAATTTTCTATAATATTTAAACATTCTTTGGCGTGGTCTGCATCTCCATGACTTATAATAAGTAAATCTATTTTATTAAGACCTAAACTTTTTAAAAATAAAATGGTATTATCTGATACATGATAATCACTATTAATGGAACCACCCGTATCAATCATCATTACTTCTTTTTTATGAGGACTAATAATTAAACTAGAATCTCCTTGTCCAACATCTAAATAATAAACTAAATAACTATTATCTAATTTAGGAACTAAATAATTAATTAACATTAAAATAACTAATAAATAACTAAATTTTTTATTTTCTTTTTTGTACATCAAATAAAGAATTAAATAATAACTAATAATTAGCCAACTACTCATTTTAGGAATTATGATATTTAATTTTAAACTATAAAAGATACTTGTTGAATATTCTAAAATTATAATTAAAACTTTTAAAAATATGCTTAAAAATGGCAAAATAAATACTAGTATACTTAAAGGAAAAATGACTAAAGATATGAAAGGAACATAAAATATATTTAAAAATAAACTTAATAAATTTACTTCATAATTCATTCCTGCTGTTATTGGTAAACTAACAACAAAGGAAATTATACTAATTAAAAATATTTGTTTAAAATAGGAACCAGTTATTTTGGAACTTAAAAGCATTATACTAAAAGTAATTAAAAATGAATATTGAAAACCAGCATTAAATATCATAAAAGGATTAATTAAAAGAATTAATATCGCCACCAAAAGCAAAATTTTTTTATTATCGAGTTCTATATCTAGATAATCTAATAAATTTTTTAAAAAATAAAATATTGTCGCTCGCATAACGGAAGCCGAAAAATTAGTTAAAAACATAAAGTAAAATAAAATTAAACTTATGATAATTTTTTTATATTTATATTTTTGAAATATTTTATCTAAAACTAATATAATTAAACCAATATGCATACCAGATACCGCAAATAAATGCCATATTCCATTAGTACGATATTCAGTATATAAACTATCACTTAAATAAGTTTTATCTCCTAAAATAAATAAATTTAAATATGTTTTAACTTTATCATCATAATTATTTATTCTATTAAGCATTTTATTTTTAATTTGATAAAAGATATTTTCCTTATCTAATATTTCTATCTTACTAACTTTAAATGCTAAATATATTTTATTATTATAAAGATATTTTTTATAATTAAAAGTATTAGGAATAGTATTATTAAATACTTCTTTTTTACTACCCGTTATTCTAACTTTTTTACCCAGTAAATTATTTATCTCTTCTTTATCTTGAAAATAATAACTACATTGAATTTTTTCTTTACTTTTTAAAATAAAACTAATACTATCTTCTTTAATATTAATATCTGTTATAATTCCCTCTAAAGTAGTTGGACTATCATAAATACTTTCATACTTAATTATCGTAGTTTTTATAAATACATAAGTTAAAGTAAAAGCAATAAGTAAGGCTAAAAATAAATTAGACTGTAATATTATTTTTAATTTTTTCAAACATTGCATCGCCAATACCACTGACATTTTTTATTTCATCAATGCTTTTAAATTTACCTTTAGTATTTCGATAATCAATAATCTTTACGGCTTTGGCCTCGCCAATACCAGTTAATGTCATTAACTCGGTTTTGGATGCCGTATTTAAATTTATCAAAGAATTATTAGTATCTTCTTTTTTATTAGTATTATCTATTATTTCTTCATTAACTACATTATTACTAGTCGAGTTATTTTCGACATTAACATTACTATCTAAATTACCATCTGTGGGATTAGTATTGTAATTAACTACTATTTCACTTTGCTTATTTTCTGTACAACTAGTTATATCATAAGTTGGACATTCACATTTTTCTTGTACAACAACCGTTTTAACAGGATTATTACTTTTTTGAGTATTTTTAAAATCTGTTTTAGTATAAACATAAATAACCATTTCTTTACTTACTTGACGACTTAAATTAATATTGTCAGTATAAGCATTTTTAGTAAATCCCTCGGCAAGAGTTATAACATCATTAATGATATTATCACTACTTACTTTATAAACACCTGGTTTATTTACGGCTCCTTTAATTTCAACAAAAAAGTTTTCTTTTTCTGTATTCATTGATAATGAATTAGATGGTTCAATAGTATCAATGTTCGTCGAAATATCTTCTTTATCTAAATTATGATAAAGTAAAATTCCTGTTGAAGTTAAAAGCAAAATATTAAAAATAATACTAATACTTAATACGATAAATTTATTATTTTTAATAAAATCAAAAAAATCCATAATTTTCCTCCTTTCACTTATATATTTAAGAGTTTTTTTATGGATTTCCTTTTTTTTAATTAATTATTTTTTTAATTTCTAATTCATATTTTGTTTTTTTATTTTCAATTGCAACTCTTTGAGTCACAAAAAGCATCGCAATAAAGTTTAATGTTGAAGAACCACCATAACTTAATAATGGAAGTGGTACTCCCGTAAGAGGCATAATTGCTAACATACCTCCTAAATTAATAATAATATGGAATGTAAAGAACCAAAATGTTCCATAGGCTAAAATACTATTTCGTAAATTATAAGCATCTTTAGCAATTTTTAATATTCGATATAATAAAATAATATATAAAAGTATTACTAAAATACCTGTTATAAGGCCTAATTCTTCAACAATAATTGCAAAGATAAAGTCTGTATGACTTTCTGGTAAATATAAATGTTTTTGAGTACTATTACCTATTCCTAATCCCGTTAAATTACCATTATTAATAGCAATAAATCCATTACATACTTGATAACCCGTATCTTCTTTATATCTTTGACAAGGATTTTGAAAATTAAATCTTTGCATTTGCATACTATTTAATATATTTGCCCCACTATAAAGTAAAACTATAACTAATAAAACGGCTCCGATACCAATAACCATCATTATTTGGGGTAATTTACTTTTTTTAATCGGAACACTTATAAAAATACAAAAAGCAATCGCCAGTAAAATTAAAGCACTACCAAAGTCTGGTTGCATTAAGATAAGTAAAGCAATAATACCAACTACTATTAAAGGAATTAAATAAAAATAAATATTAACATTTTTTCTCTTAATTAAATTATTATAAAATACAGCCATAAATATAATTATTAAAGATTTAGCAAATTCACTAGGTTGTATAGCAAAATTAATAACTGGTATATAAAACCAACTTTGAGCGTGATTAGTAATTGTTCCATAAATTAATACTAGTATTAAGGCAGCAATAACTCCTAAAATTCCTAACCAAGAAACACTTTTATACCATTTAGTAGGAATAAATAAAATTATAAAGCCCCCAATAAAAGAAATGATAAAAAAGATTAATTGTCTAATAAAAAAATGAGTTGGAGAAAAATTATACCGTAAATCGGCTGTGGCAAAGGAAGAAGAAAAGACCATCAAAAGACCGATACTACATAATAGTATCATTACAATTAACAATGGTTTATCAATTTTGCTTAATGTTTTCTTCATTTTACCATCCTAACAATATAATAACATAAAATGTTAAATATAAGAACAAATAGTTAATTTTTTAATGTCAAAAAGTGACCAAGATTAATAAAATATAATAGATACATAAAGGAGGTATAATATGTATTATTATGGAAATAATGGCTACTATGGTGGTGGCTATGCTAGTACTCCTTGCTACGGTGGTGGCGGTCAATATGCTGGATACACTAGTGGTTATGGTATAGGGGCTGCTATTTGGATTGTATTATTCATTTTACTTGTAATAATTATTGGAGCAGGTTGGTTTACTGGTAATAATAATAACTTTAATAATTAAGAGGTTTAACCTCTTTTTTAATGATTTAAAAAAACTGATAAGTATCATTTAATATTTATCAGTTTAATTATTTATTGGTGTTAATTTCACCCAAAACCCATCGCCCGGGCGACTCCGCCCCCAGGGCGAATTTATACCGCCGTCCCTAAAATATCGTGTAAGGTGTATTTAGTGTTCCCTCGCCAGATAATGATACATCGGACGATAGATAGAATACTGGACGGACCGCACCCGTATACGTCAGAGCGCTGATGTTCACGCAGCCATCGGAAAGGTATACTGCTAGGCTTTCATATCCATGGCTAGAAACATAACCACTCTTGCTATAGAAGTAGCCATAACGTGAAATCAGAAATTCCGAATAATAATTTGAATTATCATTTTTGCTAAAATATATCCAAGCATTTTTGGCTGTTGTATAATTTCCGGGTTCACCTCCTGGATATGCATATATATAATCATGAATGTATTGTAATCCAATGTAAGCACTTACTTTTTTACTCCAAGTATATGGTTGCTCTGTATAATTATAATTATTTTCATTTTTTACTCGGTGAGTCGTTGGCTCGCCACCAGTTTCTATTGCGTACACTTTGTTTCCATTATACATATCGGCTGAGTCATATTCTAAATTTGTATCTCCATACATCCAGTCTTTTTTCACAATATATGGTTTTAATTGCTCACTTAATTTACTATAAAATGATGTACTATCATATGTATGTGAACCATATTCACTTTCCGCATAATCATTTAATTGATGGAATAAATCACTATCCGGCCATTCTATATCTATATCATCTGTATGCCATTTACTTGTTAATGCAGTTTTCTTTATTACTTTGATTTCTCCATCGTCGGTTATTCCTATTATACGATATAAATCTTTACCATTTTCACTACATTCACTACCTAAACAGATGTAATTATTTACATCTCCTGTTCCTTGATAACGATGCATTCCCCCTACTGAAGTGTCGGTTAAAATATCAGTTTTATCATTTTCTTCGGCTATATCTGCATTTGTTTTATTTCTAACACTACATACTAAATTTTCATTTGTTATATTTATATCTATATCTTTTCCTGCTAATGCTGTTTGGTCATCTTTTGTATTTTTTAATTCTATCGCTGCTGTTATATTTACACTACTATCTCCTACTATAGTATAGTTCACTGTTGTTTTATAACCTTTATTTGATTTAGTTTCACTTATTATGGTTGCTAAATCTATTTCATTGGGATTAATTGTTGCTTTATTTCCAGTCTTATCACTTTGATAACCTAAATAGACTCTTCCATCTCCCTCGGTTATTATATCTTCTTCTAGTGGTTCTTCTTCTCCACTTTTCTTCACACTTGCTGTTATTGTTAAATCACTGGTACAATTTAAATAGGCTTCTTCTTCAGTATCACTTCCACTTATTCCAGCCGTTGATACTATATGGTCTGTTCTTTCTGGTTCAAATCTATTTACTTTTTCTGCTGTTGCCCAATAACTTGTTCCTATTTTTCCTTGGGACATATCGGTCACTAATAAATCTAGATATAATTCACTTTCACCAGTTATTGTTGGTGTTCCATATTTAGCAAGTTCGTCTGTTTCTCCAGTAAAGTTTGTTTCTGTTTTTCCTCCACTATTATTTGTTATTGAAAAATATGCAAAGGCTGACCCTATTACCAATAACATTAATGTGGCTAAACCTATCATTGTTAAGACTATTGTCTTTTTCTTTTCCATAAATTCTTTCCTCTCTTTCTTATTATGTTCAAGTAAACAATATTTATTATATATACGTCTTAAGTATAATATATTTTTTCTTCTATTGATATACTATTTTTATCACTTTATATTTACTTGACACAATTTTGCTATCTATTTTTATTATAAAATCCCCCCCCCGAAAATCAAGAGGTTTTTTCTAATTTCTTTATTATTTGACATATTTTTACATTAAAAAAGAAGTATTTCTACTTCTTAACTTTCAGCATCATATGAATATTCAATATTAGTTATAGTATCATTTTCCACAATAAATTCTAAATTAGTTTTATCTTTTTCATAAACATATAAATTATCTTCTTGTTTATATTTATCTCCATATACTTCAACTAATTTAGTAAAATCATCCCCTAAACTAATACCCTCATTAGTTTTAACATCACTATCTTTAAAGACAATAGATAAAACTTTTTCTTGCCCATTCTCTGTATAAGTATTTATTTCATAATGTTCATAAGTATATGTTCTATCCATATCTTCAAAAGCACAAGTAGGGGCTTCAAAATATTCTAATTCTTTACCATATTTATCTCTTGAAAATTCTTCTCCTAGTAAGATATTCATATCATTGTATTTAAAAGAAAAAATATCTTTTTCTTCAACTACTTTTTCTTTCCCACAACCAGTTAAACTTACTAACAATAAACTAATTATTAAAAATCTTTTCATTTAATTACCTCTTTTAATGGAAGCATAATATGCTTCTAACTTCTCTTCATATATATTATTTATTTTATCATAATTTCTAAAATCTGTTAAGTTATATTTATTTTTTAATATTTTACTAAAATATTTAGATAATTTAGTGGCTCCCTCTAAATTTAAATGAATTCCACCATCATAAGTATCAGTACTATAATCTATTCCAATTTCATTAGATAAAGGAATAAAATTATAATAATCAATATCTTTATCTTGAATATAACTAATAATTTGGTCTTCATATTCTTGATACCAATATGGATAAACACTTGGGGCTTTCATTAAAACTAATTTAATATTATTTTCTTGACATAATTCATATATTTTATCTAAATATTCATAATCTATATCAGCAAATGTATAAGTTGGCAATGGTTTTTTAGTAGGAAGAGAATCTACTGGTTTAACATTTTGATTTATTAAAAAACCATTATGGGTAATTTGTTTATCTTTAAATAGATAAATAAAATCTTCTTTAGTTAAACTACTAAAACGCGAATGATATCTTAAAATAGGAATAAAATAAGATAAAATATTTTCTTCTTCGGTCATACTAGATTTAATTAAATCTATTTTTTCTTGACTAAATTTCATTTCATCAATCATTAACCGATTATATGGTTCAGATACTGGTTCAGAATACCGCATGGAATTAACATTAAAAACTACTACTTTAGGTATTTCATATTTTAAAGTTTCTTTTAATAAATAGTAAGATTGCCAAATAAGTTGTTGACTATTACCTCTAACATAACTAGTAATACCCTCTTCTTCATACATAACTAAAGGTGATATATTAGCATATACTTCACAGTCGCCTATAAATATTACCTCATGATTTTTATCTTCTTTATAATATTCTTTAGTAAATGAACCCTCAACTAAATCAGTGGCATATTTTGGCATAACTAAACGATTTAATAAACAAAATATTAAAATAAATACTCCTATAATTAAAAATGTTCTAACATACTTCACTTTTCTCACCTAAAATCTACTATAAATAAAATCTTCTGTATTAAAACCTATGCCATATACTCCAAATAAACATATTATAATAATTAATAAACAAACAATACTTACTTTTACTTCTAAAGAACTATGAGATATTTTATCTATAATTTGATTATTTTTTAAATCCCCAATTACTAATACAATAATACTTATAATTAAAACAATTATATTAGGTAAATCTAAACCTATATGCAATAGATTATGGAATAAATCTAAATAATTAAAATTAGTAAAAATACTACCTATCATTTTTAATGGTAAAAGATAATCATCAGTATAAATAAAGAATGACCAAAGTAAAGAAACAATTAAGAAAGTAATTGTTATATTTAACCATTTCCATTTAGTTTTAAATAAATTATTAAAGGCTACGATTAAACCATGAATTAAACCCCAAAGTAAATAAGTTGTTCCATGCCAAAATCCGGATATTATAAAAGTAATAACTAAATTAATTTTATGTCTTATTTTAGATACTCTACTTCCTCCTAAAGGTATATAGACATAATCTTTAAGCCAACTACTTAAAGCAATATGCCAACGACGCCAAAATTCTTGAACAGTTTCAGATAAATAAGGAAGATTAAAGTTTTCTTTTAAGTTAATACCAAATATTTTAGATATTCCAATAACTATATCTATACCACCAGAAAAATCACTATAAAGTTGAATATAATATAAAATCATAGTCAGTAAAGCATAAGCCCCATAATAAGTATTAACATCTTTAGTTATAAAACTAATTACAATAGCAATACGACTAGCAATTAAATATTTTTTAAATAAACCCCAAAGAATTCTTAAAAATCCTAAATAAAAATTATCTTTTTTTAATTTAATTTTTTCAAGTAATGTATCTTCAACATCATTATATCTAGTTATAGGTCCAATAAAAATATAGGGAATATACATTACATATAATAAATATTTTCCTAAATTTTTTTGATAAGGATATTTATTTTTATAAACATCTACTAAATAAGAAATAATTTGTAAAGTATAATAAGATATACCTAAAGGAGCAATAATATTATGACTACTAATACTAGGTATAACATTAACTAATTTAAAAAACAAAAGAATTCCTAGATTAACACTAATAGTTAAACCAAGAATTAATTTTTTATGTTTACCATTTAAATAATGCGCAGCATAAAAGGAAGTTAAAGCACTAAATAAAATATAAATAATATTAAAAGTACCAAAACTTAAATAGATAATTATGCTTAAAATTAAGATTAAAATATTTAACATACTTACTCCTAATTAGCGGTTGGCCAAGCACTGAAATCCCATTTACGACCACTTAAAGTTGAAAGTCTTTGTTCATCAGTCATAATACTAATCTTACGATGATTTCTATCTGGTGTTGAATCCATATGACGCCATACGCCATTTATTTTAACTAAATTCCAATAATGAGTTTTATTAGTAACCCAAATAAGTTGATTTTCTATGCCTTTAGTATCAAGTAATGCTTTAAAACATTGCGCATGAACATAACAATTACCCTTTTTATTAGTTAAACCATAATAAAGAGCATCATCACCACCATCATAGTGGTCATATTTAATTGTATTACGACAATAATCTCTTAACTCTTCTGGGTCACTACTTAAAGTAGCCGCAATCTTTTGAACTAAGGCTTTAGTATCTTCATCATCATGGTCAACAGTTATTTTTCTTTTTGCAGTGGCTTTATTACCACTTTTATCTGTGGCTGTATAAGTGACATAATAACTACCAGTTTTAGAAGTATCTACTTTAGAAGCATCATAAGTAAATTCTACTTTACCATCTCTATCATCAGTGGCTTTAACCCCACTAGTATAATTAATTTTAGCATTCTTTTTAACAGTTAAATTAGTAAGTCCTGTTATTTTAGGAGCCGTTTTATCAGTTATAATTTTTAATGTTGCTTCTTTAGTAATTTTATTACCATTAATATCTTTAGCAGTTATAGATATCTTTTGTTCTCCCTCAATAGAAGTATCTATTTTAGTATCTAAAGTTGTTTCAACATCTCCAGAAATATCTAATACTTCTTTAATAAAATCTTCTTTTTTAGCCTCTTCTCCTACATATACTTCTTTATCTTGTAATTCTAAAGTTGGTGGAATAGTATCTTTAATAGTTAAGTTAACTGTATTTATAACATTTTTATAGGAAATTTGAACTTTATGAGTACCAACTTCTTTAAAATTAATTTTACTTAAATCGGTAATTAATTCACAATCTTCTAATATATCACTATCTTTAACAAAATCTTTTAAAGCAATATTAGCATTACCTAGTTCTAATGTTGCATCTTTAAAAGGTTTTAAATTACTTAAATAAACTAGAAAGCCAAAGGCTAAAGCAATTAATAAAATAATTATTAAAAATAAAATTACTAAAATAATATTAATTCTTTTATTTCTCTTATTTATTTTAACTTCTTTAATTGCTTCTTCTTTTATTTCTTCTTTAATTTCTTTTTTAATATTTTCTTTTTCTTCTTCAATAAAACGATTATCAGCCTTTTTAATAACTACTTCTTCTTTTTTATTTTCTAATACTTTTACTTCACTAACATTTGGAGTATTATTTTGTTTTTTCTTCTTTTTCTTTTTTGGTGTTGGATTTGGATTAGGATTATTTACAACTTTAACATTTGTATCTTTTACATCTTTAACAACATTTTTATTAGCATTATTAACATTATTCTTTTTTATATTATTATTGTTATTATTTTGATTAGAATTATTTCCTTTATTTACCTTTTTAGGTTGATTATTTTTTGTATTCACATTAGTATTTTTCTTTTCATTAGAATTGTTCTTTTTAGGATTTTCATTACTGCTCATATACATCTACCTCACAATTAATTATATACATTTCTTCTTTTAAAATCAATAATATTGCCTTAAAAAACTTTAAAAAATAATTGACAAATATTGGACATCTTTAAGCCATAAATTTTTGATTAACAAGAATTTTAATGATAAAATTAATTTAGAAATGAGGTAAATATGAATAATCCAAAAGATAAAGAATTAATGAATCAAAAATTTAAAGAATTTTTATTACGAAAAATTCCTTATGCAAATCTTTTAACTCCCGAAGAATTAGCAGAATTAAAAACGGCTTTTGAAAGAAATGAAGAAGCCAAAGAAGATTGGAATAAAGCCATGCAAGCCGCGATTAATACAATTAGTAAGAATGTTCCTAATAGAGAGGCTTTACTAAATGATGCTGATTTCTATATTCAAAATTTTGACCAAACTAAATATCAACTTAATTCTTTAATTGAAGAATATAATAATGAATATGGTTATGTTCAAACGGAAGATGCACCAAGTCAAAAAAGATAGCCTTAAACAAAAGGCTTTTTTTATGGTTTAAAATTTGCATTTTTACCCATTTTTTAGTATAATATCATATTGAAAAAAGGGAGATTGGTATGAAAAAGAACAATTTAGCGATTATAATTAGTTTAATTGTTATTTTAATTAGTGGTATATTATTATTTAACTATAAATCATTTGGTAATCCATCTAATAAAATTCCATCTCAAAATTCTCATAAAGAACCAATTAATATTGAAGAAAAAGAAGAAGATGCTCAAAATATTATTATTGATAATAATAAAGTAAATGTTCCTTTATATAGTGAAAATTTAGAATTACCAATTAATGGCGCTACGGGATATACATCAATTAAAATGTATTTACTAAATGATAAAGGTGAAGCAATTAGAGAATTAGATGCTGGTACACCATTTACCATTTTAGCAGAAAATAATGAATATTTTAAAGTAAGTTTACAAGATAATACAATTGGTTTATTAGAGCATAAATATTGTTTAATTAATTTACCAGATGTTATTCCCTCAATAGTTTATGATAATACTAATTCTTATCGTTCGATTTTTAAATCTAATGGTGAAGATTTACCGGATATTACTAATATGGCTTTATATAATGCCAAAACTTATAATGAAAGATTACAAAGACACGAATTTTTAATGCCCGTATTATATGGAATGGCTAAAAAGATATGTCAAGTTCAACAAAATGCTTTAAAAAATGGTGAAAGTTTAGTTATTTATGAAGCCTTTAGACCTTATGAAGTACAAATGAAAGTATCGGCTTCTTTAGAAACACTAATGAATAGTAATGAAGAAGTTTATAAATTAATAAATACTGCTCCTTGGAGTAAGGGATGGTTTATTGCTACTACTCTATCTAACCATCAAAGAGGTTTTGCTATCGATACTAGTTTAGTAAAAATTACCAAGTCTTCAACATATAAAGTTGGTAAATATGAAATATTTAATATTGACGAATATGAAGAATATGATATGCCTACTAAAATGCATGAATTAAGTAGTAAAGCCGCTACCTTTACTACTCCAGTTAGTAGTTCATCTAAAACTGCTTTTAGAAATGCTAAATATGCCGATACAATGAATGAACCAGCAATTAAACTGCAAAACTATTGTATAGATAATGGCTTATCACCATTATCTAGTGAATGGTGGCATTTTAATGATTTAGATTGTAAAGACGCTACTGATAATAATAAAAGTAATGGTAGATATTATATTACTGAATGTTTAAGTAAAATACCAAATTAAAAGAGTCCTAAAATTTCTAGAACTCTTTTATTTTTTTATATGTTTTTTCTAAAATATTGTGTAAGGTACATCTAATGTCCCCTCGCCAGATAATGATACATCGGACGACAGATAGAAGACTGGACGCACCGCACTCGTAGCATCCAGGTCGCCGTAGTACACGTAGCCGCTTGAATGCACAAACCACGCATTATAAGCCCCGTACGAACCGCAACCATAACGCGATATTAACCATTCATAAGATTTTGAACTATCATTTTTGTTTATATAAATCCAAGCATTTTTAGCGGTTGTATAATTTCCCGGATTTCCATTTGGATATGCATATATATAATCGTGAATGTATTGTAATCCTATATAGGCGTTTACTGTTTTACTCCAAGTATATGGTTGCTCTGTACAACTATTATTTTCATTTTTTTCACAGTGGGTTGTTGGCTCTCCACCAGTTTCTATTGCGTACATTTTATTTCCGTTATACATATCGGCTGAACTATCTGATAAGTCAGTATCTCCATACATCCAATCTTTTTTAACAATATATGGTTTTAATTGCTCGCTTAATTTACTATAAAATGATGTATCATTGTATGTTTCACTTCCATAATCACTACCAGCATAATCATTTAATTGATGGAATAAATCACTATCTGGCCATTCTGTATCTGTACTATATGTTGTATGCCATTTCATTGTGCCTGTTAATGCTATTTTTTTAATTACTTTGATTTCTCCATCGTCTGTTATTCCGATTATTCTATATAAGTCATTTCCATTTGTACCACAGTCGTCACCTAGACAAATATAATTATTTACATCTCCAGTTCCTTGATAACGATGCATTCCTCCTACCGAAGTGTCTGTTAAAACATTATCTTTATCATTTGCTTCGGCTATTTCTTTATTAGTAAGTTTTGTTCCTACACTGCATACTAAATTTTCATTAGTTATATTAATATCTATATCTTTTCCTGCCAATGCTGTTTGGTCGTCTTTTGTGTTCTTTAATTCTATCGCTGCTGTTATATTTACATTACTATCTCCTACTATGGTATAGTTTATTGTTGTTTTATAACCATCATTATTTTTTGTTTCACTTATTATGTGTGCTAAATCTATTTCATTTGGGTCTATACTTGCTTTATTACTTGCTTTATCACTTTGATACCCTAGATATACTCTTCCATCTCCCTCGGTTATTATATCTTCTTCTAATGACTCTTCTTCTCCACTTTTCTTAACACTCGCTGTTATGGTTAAATCACTTGTACAATTTAAATATGCTTCTTCTTCAGTTGTGCTTCCACTTATTCCTGCTGTTGATACTATATGGTCTTTTCTATCTGGTTCAAATCTATTTTCTTTTGTATCTGTTGCCCAATAACTGGTTCCTATTTTTCCTTGAGCCATATCACTAACTAATAAATCAAGATATAAATTACTTTCTCCAGTTATTGTTGGTGTTCCATATTTTGCTAGTTGGTCTGTTTCTCCAGTAAAATTTGTTTCTGTTTTTCCTCCACTATTATTTGTTATTGAAAAATAAGCAAAGGCTGAACCTATTACCAATAACATTAATGTGGCTAAACCTATCATTGTTAGTACAATTGTCTTTTTCTTTTCCATAATATCTACTCCTTTTCTTTATTATGTTCAAGTAAACAATATTTATTATATATACGTTTTAAGTATAATATATTTTTTCTTCTATTGATATATTATTTTTACCACTTTATATTTACTTGACATTATTTTACTTCCTATTTTTAATTATAAAATCCCCCCCGAAAATCAAGAGGTTATCTCCAATTTCTTTATTATTTGACATAATTTGACATTAAAAAAAGATTATTTTTTTCTAATCTTCTTTAGTTTTAAATTATTAAATAAACTGGCTATTAAAATACTTATATAAATAGCAATAACTGAATTAAATAAAATAGCAATAATAAAAGTTAAAAGACCAATAAATATACCATAGATAACTTGATTAGTTATTTTATAGGGGCTATATTTAGGTAAAGTAGCAATAAATATACTAGCAAATATTAATTCACTATTTAATATATAAGTACTATTTTTAGTAATAATAAAATATATAAAAGTTAAAAATAAATAAGTAAAATTAATGGCTAGAGGAATATTCTTTTTATAATAAAAATTAAAAGTTAAATAATAGAATGCTATTAAACTAAAAATAATACTTGTGGTAGATATTCCTCCTACATTTCTTCCTATTAATAAATCTAAAAAGGTAAAACTAAAATTAAATTTAGCCTCTAAAGGATTAAGATAAGTAAAATTACTAATTAAAGAATTAACTAATATAATTATTAAATAAATTAAACATACTTTATTAAATTTTATAAAACGTTCTAAAAACATTAATATAATATAACTAATTAAAAAAGTAATACTATAAACAATTAAATTAATATTAGGTGGCATTATCATAGCAATTAAAACAACATATAAGAAATCAAAATTAATAATAATATGATGCGTTTTAATTAAATCTACTAATACTTTTATTAATAAACTAATTATTACTAAATAGATAGGTTTAAAAACTAAAGGTAAACTAATTAAATTTCTTTGATATACTAAATAACCATTTTTATAAATAGCATAAAAAATAAAAGGTATTAAGATAATTAAATTTTCCCCAATTAAATTTTTAATACTCTTTTTTAGCATTATAATTCCCTCTTTACTATTTCTTTTAATTCAATATTAGCAGGACATATATAATTACATAAACCACATCCAATACAATTTTTATGATTTAAGTTATTAAAATAACACTTTTTAACATTTATTTTATAAGGACAAATTTTTTGACAAGCCCCACAATTAATACATTCTTCTACTAATTTATCTCTTTTTTTATTAATAACAATAGATTCTATTTCTTTAGTTATTACTACATCTTTTAAATTATCTACTTTTATTCCTTTTAAATAACCATTAAGATATATTTCATAATCATTAGTGGTGATGGTAATAAATTTTTCAATTAATTCTTCTAAAGATACTCCTAATCTAGTATTAATAACTAAACTTTTTAATAAAGCATCCCCACTAATAGTAATTAAACTTTCACAAATATCTTTACCCTTTAAAATAACTTCTGATAATTTATATACTTCATTAGTCTTTAAAAAAATTACCTTATTAATATCTTTGGCTAGATATTCTCCTAAAAATTGAGGATAACTAATTAAATATTTATCTGGTACTAAATTAATTTTAATATTAGGATAAGTACCAATAATTGATTTAACATTTTGAATACTTTTAGCATTAGTATTTTTAATAGCAATAGTAGCCTTATTAATATTTAAAATTCTTAATAATTCATTAATAGTTTCTAATATTTCTTGATAATAATTTTGTAAACAAATAAATTCATTTAAAGAATATATTTCTTCGTCTATACAAGTAATTATTAATTCTTCAGGATTTTCTTTACTTATTTTTTGACTAATTTCTTCTAAATTATATTTTACTAATAAATTAATTAATTCTTCTTCTTTATTAATTTTTTTCTTTCTTTTTCTAGTGGCTCTATTTTCTTTAAAATCATTTTTTATTTTTAAAGAAGCCACCATCTTATTTTGATAAAATAATTTACTACTACCCTCAATAGTACCTGATACACTAGCAATTTCTTTACCAAAATAAGTATTTTTATAAACATAATCATTTAATTTAAATTGGCTTTTTTCTAAAATAGGAATATATATATATAAAGGAGATAAATAGTCAAATATATTATTGGTAATTTTAACATCAGGATTATCTTCTAATTTAACTAAATACCTCATTTTTTACACCTTTTTTCTATCTAATATTTTACCAAAATAGCGCTTTAGTGTAAATAATTTTCTTATTGTATAATTTATGGACATATTGTATAATAATTAATAGGAGAATAAAGAAAAGGTCAGACGGTGATACTAAATGTTTAGAGAATTTGATTATGACAACAAACCGGTAGTTGATATAGTAAATGATATGATAGTTGATGCCGTAAAAAAAGGAGCATCAGATATCCATTTTGACCCTACCGAAAATGAATTAAATGTACGAATTAGAATTGATGGTTCCCTACTTGATTATGCTAAAGTACCTGTCACTGTTAAAAAGAATTTAATTACAAGAATTAAAATTATTTCAGCAATGAATATAACCGAAAGTCGTTTACCACAAGATGGAGCGATTAAAGGTTTAATTGAAGATATGGATGTTGATTTGCGGGTATCTAGTTTACCTACTGTTGATGGTGAAAAAGTCGTTATCCGTATTTTAGACTATCGAATGAGTTTAAGTGGTTTAGAATCTTTAGGCCTTACTAAAAAGAATTTTGATAAAATAAATGAACTTATTAAAAAACCAAATGGTATTATTTTAACTACTGGTGCTACTGGTAGTGGTAAATCAACTACGGTTTATGCTATGCTTCAAGTTTTAAATACTACTGATAGAAATATTATTACTGTTGAAGACCCAGTCGAAATGAAAATTCAAGGAATTAACCAAGTTCAAGTTATGAGTGAAATTGGTTTAACTTTTGGTAATACTTTAAGAAGTATTTTAAGACAAGACCCCGATATTATAATGATTGGAGAAATTCGTGATGATGAAACGGCACGTATTGCGGTAAGAGCGGCTATTACTGGACATTTAGTTTTATCTACTATCCACACTAATAACTCCTTAAATACTATTGAAAGATTACTTGATATGGATGTTGAAAGATATTTACTTGGAAGTGCCCTATCAGGAATTATTTCCCAAAGACTTGTTAAAAGATTATGTCCTAAATGTCGTTCTTCAAGAGCCACTAATGATTATGAAAAGAATTTATTTAAAAAAGTTTTGGGAATGGATGTTAATCAAATATATACTCCTGTTGGTTGTAATGAATGTATAAATGGTTATAAAGGCCGAATTGCTATTCATGAAATATTGGAAATTAATCAAGAAATAAGAGATGCTATTGTAAACAATACAAGAAAAGAAGAATTAAGACGGGAAGTTTATCGCTCTGATGTTAATACTCTACTTAAAGATGGATTAATTAAAGTTATGGAGGGATTTACCTCTATTGATGAAATATTAAGAGTTATTGATGTTAATGATGACTTTGGTGCTGAAGATGAAGAATTAAAAGACGCTATTATTGGTAAAACTAGCAAAAAGAAAACTAATCCATTTGCTAAA
>CANRCL010000004.1 GCA_947629115.1 uncultured Bacilli bacterium
CCCATTTCTTATCTGCATAATCATACCATTTGGTTTTTAAATTAGCATAATGGACTGTTCCATCACTATCTAGAGTTATTGGAATTAACTTTTTAGTTGTTCCATCGACATCTAATACTGGGTCTGCTCCATTTAATGTTTTATCAGTCCAAATATCTTTTAACAAACCAGACTTTTCATATAACTCATCAATAGCGTCTTGGACATTATCATAATTTCCACCACTAGTTGTTTTATCATACGATACATCTTTACTTTTAATTATTGTTGAAGCAGCATATACTCCACTTACCGATATTATTATTCCACACAATAATCCTAATATAAATTTATAATTTTTCTTTATCATAAGTTAACCATCTACCTTATGATTTTATTATAAAATATTACCCCCCCCAGTCAACATTTTTGTTGAAAATTTTTTGAACAAAAGATATATAAACTTGTGAAATAAAGTCAAAAAAAGAAAAGTTATTTCTTTTTCGACACTTTAGTAACTTTTCTTAAATTATTATCATTCTTATGTTTAGTATAATAGTCTGGATTTAACCAAACTTCTTTAAAGTTAGCCTCTTTATTTTCTACTACCATATTATTATCAATTTCTTCTTGTTCATTTTTTAAAATTGCTAAATTACTTGGAGTAATCATCTCCATTATATAACTTAATAGAGTTAAGGCTTCCATTAAAGAAGCAGGAAATAATAACCAAAAATATAATTTATTTACTGATATACTTTGAATACCACTAAAAATATTAAAAGTTAAAGAATTAAAACTTGAAATATCACTAATTAAAAAGGTTAAAACTACACATATTGCTAATACCCAAACTTTAGACTTACCAATCATATTAGATTTAATATTTAATTTTTTATGATATTTAATTAATTGGACAATAATAATCAATATTTCAAAAATAATAGGAATTAAAGCATAAGGAGTAATTAAAAATAACACAATAAAATTAACAATTGTAAAAAGTTTATCTGCTACTCCATCAAGTAAGGCTCCAAAAAAAGTAGAAGCATGCCATTTTCTGGCGAGAATACCATCAATACTATCTGTTAAATAACCAAACATTGCAATAATCCCAACATAAAAGCCACCATAAATATTATAGATAGGAACTAAAACAAAAGAACCAATTACTCTTATAAACGTTAATATATTTACAATCAATATTTTTAAAAACACTACTGCCACCTCACTTATTTATCTTTTTACCATTTAAATAACTTTTTATATCCATTATATTTTTACCACTAGGTTTAATTTTTTCTAAAAAAATTATTCCATCTATACAACCAATTCCTAATTTATCTTTAGTTAAATATATTTTTGATATTTCACTATTACATTTAGTGAAACTAGCCTTAACAATTTTTACTTCTTCAGAAAAAAGATTAGTTTTAGTAAGAGGATATGGACTAAAGGCTCTAATTTTATTTATTAAATCTATTCCTTTATTATTAAAATCCAATTCTTCCATTTCTCTTTCAATCATCGGAGCATATGTTGCTAAAGTATCATCTTGTTTAATTCTAGTTATCTTGCCATTTATTAAATTAAGAAAATTTTTAGTTAAAATTTCTTCTCCTAAAATACTTAATTTATCATGTAAAGTACCAATATCATCACTTTCTAATATTGGACATTTAACTATATCAATTATATCTCCCGTATCCATCCCAATATCCATATACATTAAAGTTATGCCGGTTTCTTTTTCACCATTAATTAAAGCCCATTGCATTGGGGCTGAACCACGATATTTTGGTAAAATTGAAGCATGAATATTTATACAACCATATTTTGGGTAATCTAATATTTCAGGAGGTAAAATTTTTCCATATGCACAAGTAATAATTATATCTGGTTGATAATCAAGAATTGCTTGATATTCTTTTTTTAAAGAACTAGGGGTTAAAACGGGTATATTATTTTCTAAAGCCATTTTTTTAACTGGAGATGCTGTTAAAACTTTTTTTCTTCCTACTAAAGCATCTGGTTTACTGACAACTAAAACAACATTAGTATTTTTTATTAAAAAATCTAAAGGCTTTAAAGCAAATTCTGGTGTTCCCATAAAAACAACTCTTACATCACGCATTTTATCACCTAAATATATTATAAAATAAAACAGCCTAAATGACTAGTTAAAATTATCTTTCCTTAATTTAAGGTATCTAATATAGAACTAACTATATCAATAGTATTAATGGCATCACTTAATTTATCAGTGGCTCTTTCTTTATATTTTTCTTTCATTTCTTTCATAAATATTTTATAGTATTCAGGATTACGATTTAAATATTTAATATAATTAGAATTATCATCTAAATATTTTTTAAATTTTTTATCTTCTATTAATTTTTGTTGTAAAAAATATTCCATCTTAATCCTCAAAAAATTTGTTTAATGGTCGAGGTGATAAAGGCCCTTTAATAGCATTTGCCACATTGGAAGTTCCTTTAGTAGTTAAATCTTCCACTACTCCTAAAGCCTTTTGGGCTGTATTAATATGTTTTTGAATTTCATCTAAATTAATATTTTTCATAATATTAGTAATTTTGGCTGGAGTTATAGAACTGGAAAGAGAACTACTAGGAGTTGCACTTCTTTCATAAGGTTTCCATGCACTTTCATCGGTACCATAAACATCATATATTTCATAGAATGATTGTAATGTCATTTCTTTATTTTTTATGTACTCAACTAATTCAGGTTTATTACGCATAAATTCTTTAAATTCTTCTTTTTTACTCATAAAAAATCACCTAGTATATCTTATGAAATACTAGGTAATTTTATTATATTTTAAAGTCCTCTGCAAAGTCTTGAAAAGATGTTTGTTTTTCTTTAATTTCGGTTTTTTCTTCTTCTTTCTTTTCTTCTACTTTTATTATAGTTAAGACATTATATTTTAAGGCTATTTTATCAATATGACCTTTACCTATATTGCTACCATTACTAGCCAAGTCCATAATAGGTATTTCACTATTTTTAATTTCTTTTAATTCATTATCTCTTTTTACTATTATAGTATCTCTACCCATTGAAGCAAATGAGGTCATAATTTCATAACTAACTGTTTTATTTTTCTTAATTAACATAGTCCCTTTTTTGGCTCTTGATAAAGTTTTTAAATCATTTATTTTAATTCTTTTAGCGGTATTATTATTCGTAAAGACATCTAAATATTCATATTCTTCATTAAATGTCGAAGCATTTACTACTTCATCATTATCTAATTTAATTCCTTTTACTCCACTGGCTTTAACTCCTACTACGGGAATTTCATTAGTATGATATCTTAAATAATAACCATTTTTTGTTACAATTAAAATTTCCTCTAAACTTTCACAAACATTAACAAGTTCATCATTTTCTTTTAGTTTAATGGCAGTCATAGTCTTATTATATCTTGTGACTATTAAATCTTTTTCACAAATTTGTTTAACCATTCCATTTTTAGTAATTAATACTAAATTCTTTTCTGGTTCTAAAATAAAGGCTGTAATAATTTTTTCTTCTTCTTGTAAAGGTACTAAATTACTTACATGTTTACCTAATTCTTTCCATTTAGCCTCAAATATTTTATATACTGGAATAAATAAGTAATTACCTAAATTAGTAAATAAAACTAAATTATTTAAAGTTGTTGTGGCAAATAAATTGGTTACAAAATCACCTGGTTTTAACATTGTTTCACCATCAGATGAAGCATATGATTTAGTCGATACTCTTTTAACATAACCCTCGTTAGTAACAACAACACTGACATTTTCTTTAGGTATCATACTTTGCATATCAATTTTAATTTCCGTTATTTCATCAACTATTTCTGTTTTTCTTGGTACAGCATATTCTTTTTTAATAAGTTTTAATTCTTTCTTCATTACATATTTTAAGGCTTCTTCGTCACTTAATATGGCTTTTAAGCCCTCAATCATTTTTTGTAAATTAGCCATTTCTTCTTCTAAAGCCACAACATCAGTATTAGTTAAACGATATAATTGTAAATTAACAATAGCCTCGGCTTGTTCTAAAGTAAAAGCAAATTCTGAAACTAAATTATTTTTAGCGTCACTTTTATTTTTACTTTGTCTAATTACTTTAATTACTTCATCTAATATAGAAATACATTTAATTAATCCTTCAACTATATGAAGTCTTTTTTCTTTAACTTTTAAATCAAAATTACATCTTCTTGTAATAACTTCTTTTTGATGAGCAATATAAGCATCTAAAATTTCTAAAATACCTAATGTTTTAGGGGCTCTGTTAACGATGGCTACCATATTATAATTATAAGAAATTTGTAAATCAGTATTTTTAAGTAAATAATTTAAAACTAGTTCACTATTGGCACCACTTTTTAAATCAATGGCAATTCTTAAACCTTCTCTATCTGATTCATCTCTTACTTCCGCCATACCATCTATTTTTTTATCAATTCTTAAAGCCTCTATTTTACTTACTAATAAGGCTTTATTAACATCATAAGGTATTTCGGTAATAACTATTTTTTCTTTGCCTTTTTCTTTTACAATATCATATTTGGCTTTAACAATAACTCGTCCCCGGCCAGTTTTAAAAGCATCACGGATACCATTTTTGCCCTCAACTATACCTCCGGTTGGAAAATCTGGACCTTTTACTATTTCTAAAATAGAATCTAAATAACAATTAGGAGAATCAATTCTTTTAATAGTAGCATCAATTATTTCTCCTAAATTATGAGGTGGAATATTAGTGGCATATCCAGCACTTATTCCCATTGTTCCATTAACTAAAAGATTAGGAAATTTTGCTGGTAAAACAGTTGGTTCAAGTAATCTATCATCAAAGTTAGGAGCCCACTCAACAGTATCTTTTTCGAGATCCGCTAAAAGTTCATTACTAATTTTAGCCAGTCTTGCTTCCGTATAACGATAAGCAGCGGCTGGGTCACCATCCATTGAACCATTATTACCTTTCATATCAATTAAAGGTGTGCTTTGTTTCCACCATTGACTCATTCTAACCATTGCATCATATACAGAAGAATCACCATGAGGATGATATTTACCTAAAACATCTCCAACAGTAGCGGCACTCTTGAGATATTTTTTATCATAAGTAATACCTGCATCAAACATAGCGTACAAAATTCTTCTTTGGACTGGTTTTAAACCATCTCTAACATCAGGAATGGCTCGGTCTTGAATTATTTCTTTAGCATAAGAAGCAAAACTATCACCCATTATTTCTTCTAAAGCATAATCTTCAATTCTTTTTAATATTTCTTTCATTTATTAATCATCTCTATTCTAATTTTGTTTCTCTTTTATTATAAAAGAGAACCCATAATAGAGTTCTCTTAACTTAGATAGTCTTATATGTCCCTCAAGTAATACTTTTCACACTGCTATCTTTGATGTTTGTTGATTGTCTAATATGTCCCTCGAATTTTTCTTCACAATGCAATCAATTACATCTAGTGATAATAATTTATCACATAATCATTGAAAATTAAATAAAATTTTAATTTTTTTACTCTATTATATGTAATTTATCTTAAATTATAAATAAAAAATTAATTTTTTACAACATTTATCATGTATAAATTTTTTGATTTTTATAAGAATTGTTTTAAACCATATTCAACATCAGGAATAACCAATTCTTTAATTATTTTTATTATTAATCATCTCCTATTTATAAAAAAACTAGTCTTATTATTTGACTAGTTTATTAGATACTAATTTCACTTCACTTTTACCATCTATAACATTTTTACTCCATATAAATGGTTTATCATAATCTTTTGAGTCCTTACTATGATTTACTTTGCAAGACTTAATATTAGTAAAGAACCCTTTAGGAAATTTAGTAATTTTTGCTTTCTTTTCTTTCATAGTAAACTCCTCTCTAATACCATTATACACTTTTTTTATAAAAAATATATAAAATATTAAAGGTGTTTCAGTATTTTATAATAAACTTATCAAATATAATATAATTTTTTAATTTACTTTTTTAACTAGCATCAGTTCGATAACTATCTTCCATCGTAAAGACAATATTTTCTTCAATCCATTCTTTACGTGGTTCTACTTTATCTCCCATTAAAACATTTACTCTTTTTTCTGCTAAAGCAGCATCATAAATATTAACTCTAATTAAAGTTCTTGTATCCGGATTCATTGTTGTATCCCATAGTTCATCAGGATTCATTTCTCCTAAACCTTTATTTCTTGAAATATCTGGTTTACCAGCATTTTCAGATACAATTTTAAATCTTTCTTCATCACTATAAGCATAAAAATGTTTTTTACCATAATCTATTTTATATAATGGAGATTTTGCAATATAAAGTTTACCGGCTTCAATTAAAGGACGCATAAAACGATAGAAGAAAGTTAAAAGTAAAATTTGAATATGAGAACCATCGACATCGGCATCGGTCATTATAATAACTTTATCATAATTGGATTCTTCAACTTCAAATTCATTACCAAGACCAGCCCCAATAGTATGAATAATTGTATTTATTTCTTCATTTTTTAATATTTCTGTGACACTTGTCTTTTCAGCATTAATTACTTTACCTCTTAAAGGTAAGATGGCTTGAAACTTACGGTCTCTACCACTTTTGGCTGAACCACCGGCTGAATCTCCTTCGACTAAAAACAATTCATTTATTTTATTATTTTTACTAGTCGCGGGAGCAAGTTTACCAGATAAATTCTTTTCTATTTTACTTTTGCCTTTTCCATTACGAGCATCTTCTCGAGCCTTACGGGCGGCTTCTCTTGCTACTTTACTTTTTTCGGCTTTTTCAACAATATTTAAAGCAATTTCTTTATTTTCTTCTAAAAAGAATTTAATATTTTCATAAGTAATACTTTCAGTAATACTTCTTGCTTCTGGTGTTCCTAATTTACCTTTGGTTTGTCCTTCAAATTGTAATAAATTTTCTGGAATTTTTAAACTTATTACAACACTTAAACCTTCTCTTACATCAGAACCATCAAAAGTATTATCTTTACCTTTAAGTAAATTATTCATTTTAACATAATCATTAAAGGCTTTTGTAATACCTGTTTTAAAACCTACTTCATGAGTACCACCATCAGTTGTCTTAACGTTATTAACAAAGGAAATAATATTTTCATTATATGTATCAGTATATTGCATTGCCACATTTACTTCGACACCATTTTTACTACCTGTAAAATTTAAAACTTTATGTAAAGTATTTTTATCTTCATTAATATATTCAATAAAATTAGTAAGTCCTTGTTCATAATGATATTTAACTTCTCTTTTATTATCTTCATCAATTACTTCAATAGTTAAATTAGGAATTAAGAAAGCACTTTCTTGCATTCTTTCACAAATAGTTGTATAAGAAAAAGCACAATTTTTAAAAATATCATAATCTGGTAAAAATGTAACAACTGTTCCAGTTTTAGTTGATTCACCAATTGTTTTTAAAGGGCTTTCAACTTTACCACCATCATTAAAACGAATATTAGATATTACTCCATCCCTATAAATTATAACATCCATTTTTTTACTTAAAGCATTAACTACGGAACCACCAACACCGTGAAGGCCTCCACTTACTTTATAATTGCCTTCTTCAAATTTACCACCAGCGTGTAAAATGGTATAAATAACTTCGGGAGTTGATTTACCACTTTCGTGCATTCCAATGGGGACACCACGACCATTATCAGCAATAGTAATACTACCATCTTTATGTAAAACAATTTTTATATAATTACCATAACCATTAATAATTTCATCAATTGAATTATCAACAATTTCCCAGACCAAATGATGAAGTCCTCTTTTATCAGTACTTCCAATATACATACCGGGTCTTTTTCTAACGGCTTCTAAACCTTCTAAAATTTTAATTGATGATGCATCATATTTTGTCATATCTATTCACCATAATAATTTTAACATAAGAAAGAAGGCAAATTCAACCTTTGCTGGACACTTTTTGACATATAAAAACTACCAATTAAAATTGGTAGAATTTTTTAAAATAGTACATTTGATGATAAAGTTTCAGCGTCTTCTCGTTCTTTAATGGCATCTAAACGCTTACAAGTTTCTTTCATAACTATACCTATCATTTGTTGTTGATATTCTTCAGGAAATTGATTTAATAAAATTGGATTTCCAATTATATTAGATAAAGTATTAATAAAAACATCATTAACTCCAATATCATTTTGATTAACATCATTATAATTTCCATAAATTTCAGCCATTTTTATCACTACTTTCTATAATAAAAGCATAGCAAAGATAAATAATTAAGTCAATTAAAAAAATCAAGAACTTAATTCTTGACCTTAAATTATTTATTTAAATCATATGTTTCGCCAGATAAATCATTTAAATTATAATCATTTAATATTGGCTTTTCAATTGTTGGTTCTTCTTTCTTTTCTTCTTGAACTTCTTTTTTTAATGTTGGTAATTCAAATTCCATTTCTTCTTCAGATGGAATATCAGTTTCAACTCTATCTTCTGGTTTTTCTTCATTTTTTTCTTGAGGTAATTCTAAACTTGATACTTCACTTGAAACTTCTCTTGAAACTTCTGGTTCTGGAGTAAATACGGAACTAAATACTTCTAAATTTTTAGCATCATTTTTTACTTCTTCAGTTGTGCTTGGTTCAATACTTGGTTCAAATTTAAATTCTGGTACCTCTATATCAGAAAATACATTATTGTTTTGATTTAATTCATTAACTTCTTCTTTGGTATCATTTATTTCATTAAATACTATTGGTTTTTCTTCTACTTTATCAAGTATAGGTTTTACTTCTTCTTGATTATCTAAATTATTGAAATTAATAATTGTTTCAGGTGCTGCAAGATCTTCGGCTGGTTTATCAAATGTTGGCATTGTATTATTTTCTTCAATAGCATTTGGAATAGGTGTTGTTAATTCTGGTTGAGTTTCAATAGGAGGTTCAACACTTTTTACTTCAAATGGTACATTTTCTGGAGTACTTACTACATTATCAGTAGGTTCTTCCTCTGTATTCATTGTTGGAAATATTGGTTCAGTTTCAACGTTAGGCGTTGGCTCTACTGGTTCATTATTGTTAGGAGTTGTAGCAACATTATTTAAATTGTTAACTGGAACTGCATTAGGAACTCCTGCTGTAATTTCAACTTGTCCAACTGTATTTTCTTGTTTAAAAGCATCGGCATTTACTTGTTGTAATTTCTTAGTTGCTTCTATTTCTCTTACTTTTTTATCTTTCTTACCACAGAATAAAACGATAATAAATAATAATACTAATATTGCTATTGCTACCATTAAGTATATTCCGAAATATTCTTGACTGTATAATTTTTCTAAAAAATCTTGCATTTAGAAAACACCTCTTTATTCTATAAAAATATTATCATAAAAATATCCTTATTGCAAGATAAAATTGTCTAAAACATTTTATCTATATTTCCTGGCACTTTACCATCTACTACTCTAGATATTATTTTATCACTTTGTTCTTTACTTATTTTTTTACCAGTCATTTTACTTAATGTATCTATAACCTCTCTTAAAGTATTTTCATCTTTCATATTACCATTTTGTAATTTTTCGGCTAGTCCAAGAATTGTATTTTTATCAACTTTAGTCTTCTTTTCTACTTTATTAAAAAAAGAATCACTTAAATTCATATAACACCTCTAATTAATTATATGAATAAGTAATTCTTTTGTGATAATTAACTAATTTTTAAACTACCATCTGTTGGATATACTTGAATAAATGTATTACCATCAGATACATCTATTTCAGTACCATCTAAATAGGTATATTTAGTTTTAGCACTTCTAGATTCTTTACTCCATTTAATTGGTACACTATAACCATTGGTTATATAAACGCCTTCACCAGAACCAATATTTTTTAAATCACGCCATTTTTCACCTTGATAACTATCATATTTAACAGCATAAGCAATTATATTTTTAAAGTGATATTGTTCACCAGTTATTAAATCATTATGTTTTTTGCCATTCATACTACGATAGTAAACTTGTTCTTCTTCATTATATTCATATTCAGCAGTCCGATAACTTGAATATTTAATGCTTACATTATTTGCTACTTTACTTCCATCTCTTTTAGATAAATCAACTATATTTGAAGTATAATTTAATAAATAACCATTATCTGTTGTAGTTCTAATTTTTAATTTTTCAATTCCTTCTCTTATCATTGCACTTGATGAAAATCTCGTATGTTCAATTGAACGATCTAAAGACTTATCAGTTGTAAAATATTTACCTCCATAAACCATTCCATCTATATGGTCAATATCTAATTTTTTCAAATCTTCATAAGCAGGTACTGAACCACCCCAGTGAACATAAATAGCATCATTTTCCATTGCATAGTCTAAATAATTGTGACGTGAACTTCTAATTGAACCGATTTTAGCTTCTTCAAAGTCTTGATTGAATAAAGCCATCATTCTCGTAATTCCACCTTCAACCATTAATTCATAAACAATAAAGGCACTATTTAAACCAACTTGTGGTAATGCAGCATTATGTGTATTAATCATAACAGCAATTGGTCTTTTATTACTATTTAAATCAACTATTTTAACACTTGTATCTTTTGGTGGATTTTCAGTTTTATTTTCTACTGGAGTATTGTCATTTTTCTTATCATCTTTTAATAAAAATGTTATTCCTATTCCAATTGCTACAACAAGAACTAATCCAACTATTGCAGCAGCAATAACATATTTTTTTTGCATTTTAATTTTTTCCATAAAATAATCTCCTTCTAGTAATTTATATTATAACTTATTTTGATTAGAAAAAAAAGAAGAAACTTCTGTATAAAATAAATAACTAATAATATATTCAAAAATTATCTTCTTTTTTAATTTTAAACTTTATTACTTATTAACTTTAAAACTGAAAGTATACAAATGGTTGTTCTCCAGTAAAAGCAAGACCAATTATTAAACCAACAAAAATCAAAAATATTGTTAAACCAATTAAACTATCTAAATTAACTATTGGATAATATCCATTTACTTCTTTATCTTTATTTTTATGGGATTTAATTACCGCTCCAAAAGTAAATATAACTAATATTATAATTGACACAAATGACCAAAAGAAAGGTTGATTAATTCCTTTTTGAAGAGTAACTATTCCTTTTATTATTAACCAAGCATTCATAAAATTATCTGCTCTAAAAAATATCCACGTAAAACTTATAAATGCAAAAGTTATAAGTATATTGACAATTTTTAATATTGCTTTATTTTTTTGGGGCTTTGGAATTAATTTATCTACACATAAAGCTAAACCATTCAACGCTCCCCAAAAAACAAAAGTCCAATTTGCACCATGCCAAAGCCCTCCTAAAACCATTGTAATAAACAAATTCAAATATTGTCTAAAACGACCTTTTCTATTTCCGCCTAATGGAATATATAAATATTCTTTTAGCCAAGATGATAAGCTTATATGCCATCTTCTCCAAAATTCTGTTACATTTTGTGATATGTATGGTAAATTAAAGTTTTTATTAAAATCATATCCCAAACATTTTGCACAACCAATAGCTATATCAGAATATCCTGAAAAATCAAAATATATTTGTATTGAATAAGATACAACTGCTAATAATAATGTAGACCAATTAAATGCTATTGGAATTTTAAAGACAGTATCTACAAAAACAGAAATATGGTCTGCTAAAACAATTTTTTTGAATAAGCCAAAAGCAATTAATTGTATACCATATTTTAAATTATCAAAAGTTATTTTTCTATCTTCATTTAATTGGGGCAAAAATTCAGAAGCCCTAACAATTGGGCCCGCAACAAGTTGAGGAAAAAAACTTATGTATAAAGCTAATTTAATAAAATTTTTTTCTTCTTTAATTTTTCCACGATGAACATCTATTACATAGCTCAAAGCTTGAAAAGTATAAAAAGAAATTCCAACGGGTAAAATAATTTTCAATACTCCTATGTTATGTCCAATCAAACTTGAAAATGATTCTAAAAAAAAGTTAAAATATTTAAAAATTCCAAGAACTACTAATGGTACAATTATTCCTATTTTATATAAAATTTTATTATTTTTTGCTCTAGCAGCAATGTATGAAACAACTGTAACAAATAAAAGTAAAAAGCAAAATTTCCAATCCCAATATCCATAAAAAAAGTAACTAGCAATTAATAAAAATATTTCTTTATATTTTTTAGAAGAAAACTTTTGAAGTAAAAAAGTTGTTATTAATACAACACTAAAGAAAATTATAAAATCTAATGACGCAAATGACATTTTATTTTTCCTCCTTAATTATTTTATATAATTCTTCGGCTATCATTTTATGTCCATATTTATTCAAATGACCGCTTCCAATAGTAGTATTACTAAACCCATAAGGCAAGATATAATTATCTACATATTCTTTTCTGAATCTATTACTCATATCTAAAAAAATAATATTATTTTCATCACATAATTTTTTAAATACATTTAATTCATTATTATCAGTTGAAAACACTATTTTTCCTTCATTATCTAAAGAAATGCTTGGATGATATAATATGATTAATTTTACATCATAATTTTGAAGAATATTATTTACTTTTTGAAATACTTGACTAAGTAAATCTTCATTATATGGCAATTCGTTTTTTACTTGAATATTGTCTACTATTTTTAATTCAGTGTTTGAATTTCCCTGTTCTCCATATTCTTTTAATTGTTTGTATACTAATCTTAAGTATTGATTTTTTTGTAATAAACTAACTATTTTTCCATATTTAGAAGGTATTTTGGGATATGTTTCGTTTAATAAATTTAGCAAACTATCGTCATCAAATTTAATGTTAGACGTTTCTATTACAACATAATTTGTTGGTTTATATTTCATTATAGCATTTTCTAAATTATTGATACATGTTAAAAAAGTATGACTGGAAATTCCGATATTATAAACATTTTCATTTCCTAACATTGAATTTAAAACGCTAGAAGTTGATTGATTTAATTTAACTTGATATGCTTCCATTTGAGAAGAACCCATTATTAAAGTATTAATATTCATTCCATCATAATAGTTCATTAAATTAATATATCCTTCATTGTTTGTTCTTCCCCAAGCAAATCCTTCTGTCCCTCTGGAATAAAATACATTAGATTCCCATTTATAATCTGTAACTCCATCTAAAGCCTCTTCGTGAGCAGGAATATTATAATAAAAATAGCAAAAAAAAGTTAAAACTATAAAAGCGATTACCCCTGATAATAAAAATCGTCCAATATTTATTAATAAATTTTTCATAACTGATATAATGCATAAAAACAATTTTTTACGCTAAAAACTTCCTTTCTTTTTTCATTATAAAATATTACCCCCCCCAGTCAACATTTTGTTGAAAACTTTTTCGGGAGAATTATTGCAAACTTAAAAAGAGCAAGTTTCAATTCACTAGCTCTTATTTAAATCTTCAAAATTTTCCTTTTATTTTTTCATAAATGACATTAATTGTTATTTTTATACCAATCAATAAAATTTTTTATTCCTTCTTTAAAAGTTGTATGAGGAGTATAACCAATCAATTCTTTTGCTTTACTTATATCAGCAAAAGTACGATCAACATCTCCTGGTTGCATAGGTTGTCTATCAATTTTAGGTTCAATTCCTAATACTTCACCAATTGTATTAATCATTTCTTTTAAAGTTATAGGATTATTACTACCTAAATTTAATATTTCGTAAACATTATCATGTGTCATTACATAATCACAAGATTTACAAATTCCATCTACAATATCATCTACATAAGTATAATCTCGAGATGTTTCTCCATCTCCATACATTGGAATTTCTTTACCTTCCAACATCAATCTAGTAAATTTATTTATTGCTAAATCTGGTCTTTGTTTAGGACCATATACTGTAAAAAATCTTAACATAATTACATTCATATCATTTAGTTTATGATAAACATGTGACATTACTTCATTAGCCTTTTTAGTAGCAGCATAAGGACTTATAGCAAAATCAACTATCATATCTTCTCTAAATGGAATTTCTTTACAATTTCCATAAACACTACTGCTTGATGCCATAACCAAATTTTTAACATTGTGAAGTTTGGCTTCTTCTAAAATATTTTGAGTACCTAAACCATTTACTTCTTGATACAAAATCGGATTTTCAATTGATGGTCTAACACCTGCCATTGCTGCAAGATGCATTATAACATCAATTTTGTTTTCATTAAAAATTTGTTTAACATCATCTCTTTTTCGAATATCTCCACGATATAGTTTATAATTTTTATTATTTATAAACTCTTCAACATTCTTTTCTTTTAGTTTTGGATCATAATAATCACAGAAATTATCTATTGTTACTACTTTATTCCCTTCTTTTAATAATCTTTCGGTTAATGTAGAGCCAATAAATCCTGCTCCCCCAGTTATAAAATATGTTTTCATAATTCCTCCTTCATTTTTGGTTTAACCAACATATTCTTTAATTTTATCTTTAAATATTCATACGGCTCAATATTAAAAATTTGTGACATTAATACATAAGAAATAGCACCACATATAATTTGTAATAATAATTTCCAAAAAGTATGAATATTTAACAAACCTATTAAAATTACTACTATTCCCATTACAAAGCTTAATAATAATGTAGGGGCAATATCATATATTTGCTCTTTAAAACTATACTTTATTTTATGTTTTATTACGCTCATAAAACTTATTAAACTAACAAAAGTTGAAATTAATGAACCAACTGCTATTAAAAAAACACTTTTAAATACAAAAACGGCTATTAAAACTGTTAACAATGCAAAAACATTAATTGATAACATTATATATAATACCAAATCACTTCTGCCGATTGCTAATAGTGCTTGATGACAAGATGATTCTAATGGCCTTGTTAAAAATGATAAACAAAATAATTGAATATATGGAACACAAGGCAACCATTTTTCAGTCAAAACCAATATAACAAAATTTTTAGACACTAAAGCAAAGCCAATTAAAATAGGGGCTAATAAATAAATACCTATTCTTATGGATTTTCTTAACATTTCTTTTAATTTATTTAAATCACTTTGACTTTTAGAATATGCCGGTAGCATTACCTTATTAATAGAAGTATTTATATTTGTTACTAAAATAGATGGATATTTTTTACCTTGGTCATAATAAGCCAAATCTGAAGATCCGAACACTTTTCCAACAATTAAACTTCTTATATCAGATTCCAAAGTAAAAATCAAATCAGTTACCAAAACTTTCCAACCAAATGAAAAAATATTTTTAGCTCTTTTTTTAGAAAATTCTAATTTTGGATGCCAACTTCCAACAATAAGTAAAACAATTGAATCAATAATGGTATTAGTTAAATATTGAGCTACTAATGCCCAAGCTCCAAAGCCTAATACAGCTAAAATAATTCCTACAAAGGCTGAAATAATTGTTCCTATAAATGTTGCTACAAAAAACTTTTTGAATTTCATTTCTCTTTGAATATGAGCTTGTTGAATTGAATTTAATGCAGCTAGTGGAATTCTAATCCCCATAATCCTCATAATAGATACAAGTTGTGGCATTTTATAAAAACTGGCAATTAATGGAGAAAATAAGAAAATTAAAACATACAAAAAAATTGATATTGAAAAACTTAAAATAAATGCTGTATTAAAATCTATATCATTTGCTTCTTTTTTTTGAACAACAGCACTGCCAAAACCACTAGATACAAAAATATTACAAACTGATATAAAAACTGTTACAATAGAGATTATTCCATAATGTTCTGGATCTAATAATCGTGCTAAAATAATAGTAACAATCGTTGAAACTAATTGAGCAGATATTCTTTCTGCAAAAGTCCAAAATAATCCTCCAACTATACTGGAATTTTTATTCTTTGCATTCATTTGTTTTCTTCCTTTTTAATTTATTTTTTAACCTACTAAACAAAAAATCTTTATAAAATGCCCAAGTTCCAGAAAAATCGTTTTTGTCAAATTTAGCTGCAATATATGACCTTTTTACATATTCTATAAATTTTTTCAATGAAACTTTTTTCTTTGCGAGTAGTCTTAAAAATTCTGTTTCATCAAAAAAGTAGCCATCAGGATGCAAGAGCTTAATATTCTCATCATATTTTTGCTTCAAAGTGCTTAAATACCAAATATAAGGAGCATTAATTCCATTATTTAATAAAGAATAGCCTTGACCACTGTGCCTAAAATTTATTTCAATTAAATATATATCATCTTTACACACCAAAAATTCAATATCGTATAGTCCTCTATATCCTTCTTTATATAAAATAACTAAAACTTTTTTTACTTTATCAACAATTTTTTTGCCACTTATGTATTGTCCAAGTACAGTGCTTCCTCCTCCAGGAGGCATCCTAACCATTAACTTTTTAGTAACTCCGCCAAAAAAATTAGGAGATTCATCAACAATACATCCTTGAGCTAAAATTTCAAATTTTTTATTTAAAAATTCTTGAATAAATATTTCATCATAACCATTGTTTATTTTTTCATCTAAAATCTTTTTTAATTCATTTTCTGAATTAGCCTTTACAATATCAGATTTCATTCCAAGAGCACTTATTTGTGGTTTTATAATACATGGATAAACAATATCATCAGGTATTTTAAATGAGTTGTTTTTTCTTTTTACACTCCAAGATTTAGCCATCGGAATTTTATTTTTATCCGCCCATTTTTTTTGCTCATATTTATCCATCATTTTGCAAATTTTTCCATTATTATTTTTAAAACCAGGTATAATATAAAAATTGCTTAAATCTTTATAGTGTTTATCTATTGTATATTCTGCTAAATCTGAACATGGAACTATTAAAATTTTTTCATCTTCTTTATGCATTATTAGCCAATTAAATATACTCTTTTCATCATTTTTTACTAAATAAATATTTTTAGCATATTTTGAATGAGAAATTTTTACTTTTTTTAATTGTTCAATATTTTCGTGAACTAATATTTCCATTTCTACATTTTTTCTGCCAAAACACCTAATAGCTGCTAGAGTATTATGATGGTCAACCCCAATAACTAAAACTTTATTCAAACTTCATCGCCTCACATACCATCGATATAATAATATCAGTCAAATGAGTTATTTGTCAATAAATTGAACTTTTAATTTTCTCAATATTTTCTTTTTTTATTTTAGTAACTGTCCAATACCACTTCTTATGCGTAGAATTATTAATTCGAAATAATTTTACTTTATCAAATCTAAATGGTACATAGATATATAAATATTTATTATCAGAAACTATACTGGCTTTATAACGAACACATTTCGAATAAAAATAATCTTTAGTTTTGCATAAAATATTTAATTTTATTAGACGTGTAAAATTATAGCCATCTTTAGAAAGACAATAATATAAATTATATTTTTTATCAATAAATAAAAAGTTATATACATTATTTTCTAATTTAATTTCTCCATGCCAATAGTCACTATTAAATCCTTCGACATTAATAGCTTTTTCTTTTGTCCATTTTTTTAAATCTTTAGATTCAACAAAACAAGTTGCAAACTTTTTATTAACATAATACATTCTATATTTATCGCCTTGATAGACTAAACTTAAACTCATAAATCTAAAATCATTATCTTTATCACTTAAAATTAGTTCTGGTTCACTCCATTTTATTCCATCTAATGATGTAATTCTATAAACATAATTTTCTAATCGTTCATAACCATATTCAATAGTAAATCTATACCAAATTTCTAATTTATCTGTAAAAATTAAATTAGGATCATTGTAATACTTTTTAGGATTTCTTTCATTAACTATATCAAGTAAAGGCTCTTTTAAGCCTTCAGGTTTAAAAAAATTAATTCCATCATTAGAAACTACAATACAAGGATTTTCTAAACTTATGTTATTATTATCATATGGTGTATAAACCATCCAAAATTTATATCCATTAAATCCATTTTCAAAATATAAAACCGATGGATGTGTTCCACCACCTGACCCATCAAAAGTATTAATATTTATAATTTTAGAATATAATTCATCTTCATTTTTAAATTGTGAAGCTTGTTTTTTAAATAAAAAATAGTTTTTTATTTTAGTTATATTTATTATATTTATATTAAAATATAATTTATAAAATACTATTAAAAATATTAAAACACAAATTAAAGTTAAAAATAATAAATACCATTTTTTAAAAACTATAATTAATGCAATATAAACAGTAGCTATTACACAAATACTTATTTTAAAGAAAATATTATTTAATATTTTTTTTAATTTTTGTATTATTTGTTTCATTTAAAACCATCTCCCATTTTTTAATGATGATATTCATACTAAAATTTTTAGCTGTTTTTTTAGAAGCTTTTCCCATTTCTTTTCTTAATTTTTCATTTTCAATTAAAAAATTTATTTTACTTGATAATTCTTCAATATTTAAATATTCAACAGCAAATCCATTTTTATCTGTAATTATTTCATGAATACATGGTAAATCAAAAGATACAATAGGCAAACCACATTCCATTGCTTCAAGTACAACTAATGGCATACCTTCAGCTCTAGAAGATAAAATGTATATTTCTGAATTTAAGTAATCATTAATTATATTCTTGCTTTTTCCTGTAATATAAACGTTTTCCTCTAAATTTAAGCTTTTTACCAAATTTTTTAAATTCTTTTCTTCTTTACCATCGCCAACTATTTTTAACTTCCATTCTGGATGAACTTTAGCTACATCTGAAAAAGCTTGAATTAATAAATCAAATCCTTTTACATTATTATATCTTCCAACTGAAATAATATTTTTATTATTCATATTACTTATTTTATCAATTTCAAAACTTAAGGGATTATTAATAACAGTAGAATCATATTTAAAATTTTTTAATATATATTCTCTATCAACATTAGTTAAAACTATATATTTTTGCAATTTTGCAAGTGCTTTTTTTACCAGAGCATCTTGATGCCATAAAAATTCGCCTTTTAAATTAAAATATCTTTCACTATTACTGTGTTGCCATCCAATAAGTTTACAAGGATAATTTATATTTAATAATGTTATGAAAATACTAAAAAATGAAGATACCCCAATAATTACATCATATTTTTCTTCATTTAATATTTTTTCTATTTCTTTAAATCCATTTTTATATTTACGATAGTAAATTTTTTCTAATAAACTAGCATTATTCTTAAATAAATTTGTATTATTATTCAAATAAATGAAAAACTTTGACCATATTGATAATATTTTTTGAATTTTATTATTCATTTTAACTTGTAATATTTTGACATTATCACTTAATCCATAATTGTTTTTTTTAGTAGAAGAAATTGACTGAGTACAAATTATTGTAACGTCATAATTTTTTTTAACTAATTCATTTGCAATCATAACAGTACATCTTTGAGCACCACCCAAATTATAAATACTATCTAATACAAAACATATTTTCATAATTCCTCCTATATTATAATCTTCTTATATTGTCTATAAAAATAAAATATTATAATATGGCATAATTGAATATCCATCCCACATTCTATATATTCTAAAAATAACCCACATAATTATTAAAATTGTGCATGTAATATCACACACTAAATGATATTTTTTATCAATCTTTTCTTTCATAAAAGCATACAAATCACAATACAAAATATATCTTGGTATTTCAAAAAATAATAATATTCTACTAGCTCCATTTAATAAAATAAAAATTGGTAAAATTAAACTTATATAAATCATCATTTTAAAATATATAAAATGATTAATTTTTTTTAAATATTTTACAAAACTTTTAGAATAAATTAAAATTAAAACAATACTAATAATTATAGGTATATATCCCATCAATGAAATTTCTATCTTATCTAAATATCCAACAAATCCAGATATTTTTAAAAATATTTTAGCTATAGGTAAAATAATCATACTACCAATCAAAGAAATAGTAATTGAATACATAATTTTTTTAGTATCTTCAAAATATTTATCAGGAATATAATAGCAAAATAAACCTAATGGTAATAAAATGATAGATATATAATGATTAAAGAATGCTAATAAACTAAAAATAATAAAATTTTTATATTTTTTTTCATTTAATTGATCTATTGCTATAAACCCTAAAGCAGCAGCAAAAGAATTTCTAATGATGTTAATACTTTTTAACAATGGCAAAAACAACAATATCATCCAAAACCAATTTTTATCATCTTTAACATTTTTATCTATTATATAAATATAGCAAAGTATAATTATTGAATAAATAAAAAATTGAAATACGTAATAATTTCCTCCTAAAATACGAATCAAAAACATAAAATTAAAAAATAAATATTCATACCCACTAAATAAAAGAGTCTCTTTAATACTAAAATGAACATAACCTAAATTTTCGAAATAATTAATATAAACTAAAGTATCGGCTCCACCAACTCCTGGAGCTATATATCGAAAACAAGAAAAAAATATAAATATCAAATATATAATTATATAACAAATATATTTAGCCTCTATTTGTTGACCAATTAATTTTATTTTAGCGGAATCTTTTTTAAAAATTATAGATAGTTTAAATAATAAGGCTATTAAAATTGCTAACAGCAAATATACAATTAAAGTATAATTATCCCATTTTTTTATAACTTCCATGCTTTTAATTCCTTTCTACCTAAAATACTAATCGTATAAATTCTTTTTCAACATCTTCTACTAAATATTTTTTTTCGCTAAAATTTTTTAATTGACTACTTCTCTTTTTAATTTGAATTTTTAATAACTCATTAGCCCAATCTTTAGCACTTTCTTCCAAACTTTTGAAAATTACTAAATCAGTAATTTTAGCTTCCCTAGTTATTTTATCAGATATTACACATAAAAGTCCAGTAGCTTGTGCTTCTATAACAACATTTGGCATTCCTTCAAAGAAAGACGGAAATATTAAAATGTCCATTGCCATCATGTATTCATTAACATTTGGTTGGGGAGATAGTATCATAACCTTCTTTTCTAAATTTAACTCTTTAATTTTATCTTTTATTTTTTCTTCTAATTCTCCTGTACCAATAAGAATTAAAATAGAATTTGGTTCTTTTAAAGATATTTCTTTAAAAATGTCTAATAAAAATAAATGATTTTTTTGTTCATTAAATCTTCCAATATGTCCATATACTTTTTTCTTTTCTATTTTTAATTCTTTTCTTATTTTATTTCTTTTCTTTTCATTGAACTCAAATATTTTATAATCTAATCCGTTATGCAAAATTTTGGCTTTTCCATTTTTTATACTATTTTTGCCAAAAACAAATTCAGCTGCTTCTGTTGAAGGAGCAATTTTAACATTTGGAATAATTTTTGGCAAAAAAGAAAAAAACTTATTAATAAATTTATTGGCAAATCCTCCAGTTAATCCAGCATTACTGGAACGATAAATTAATTTTTTGGCACCACCTAATTTAGCAGCAAATAAATCCAATGCCGCTAATGATTGTTGACTTGTTCTCAAAACATATTGATAATTTTCCTCTTTAACAATTCTTTTTATTTCATTAAAACATTTTATAGGATGTTTAGATTTAGGAACAGTATGGAATATCTTACCACCTAAACTAATAATTTCCGCATCATAAAAAGCTTCTTTATCAGTAAATACGCAAAAATCCATTTGATATTTGGTTTTATCTAAACTGCGATACATTTTCATTAAAAATGTTTCTGCACCACCTTGATTCATGGCACTAACAATACATAATAATCTTTTCATAATATCCGCTTTCTATTCTATATATTTTATTAAGTTTATTATAGCATTTTCAGGAAGATAATTTCTAGCCTCTTCTATACAATTTTTTTTAATTTCATTTATATTGTATTTTCCTTTATAAACATCTTCCAAAATTTTAATTAATTGTTCATCTTTGTGTACTTCATATAGAAAACCGGTACAATTATTTAAAATTATTTCTTTATTATACTTCCAATCAGATGCTATAACTGGAATACCAGCAAAATAAGCATCAATTATTGTACCAGCTAATCCCTCTCCAGAATAAAATGTTGGAAAAAGTAAAAAAGAGTATTTTTTTAAAGTTTCAACTGATTTACTTGAATCAACTATGCCTTTATACTTAATATAACTAGGCAATTCTTTTAAAATTTTTTCAAATTCTAACTCATACTCTTTACCAATTGGACCATATATATCTAAACAATATATTGTTTTTTTATATTTTTCATTTATTTTTTTAACACAATTTATAGCTGTTTCTATCCCTTTTTCTTTTATTACTCTCGAAAAAGTACAAACTTTATAAGGTAAACGATTATTCCATTTTAAAAATTTTTCTATTTCTAAATCTTTAAAGTTTAATAAAATATCAATATTTTTTAACCCTAAATCATTTAGCCTTTGTTTCATCCCATTAGTTTCTACAAATATACAATTAAATTTTTCTAAACTTTTTATCATTTTTTTATTGCTTACTAAAAAATCAGGTAACCAACCACCAACAACAGCATAATAAATTTTCTTTTTAAAAATTTTATTTAAAAATACAAATAATGGAGCAAAAACTTTTATTCCATTAGAAGCAGGCAAAATAACAATGTTTTCAGAATTTTTTATTGCTTTTAAACAACTAGTTAGTAATTTAAAAGGATTTTTTTTCCATTTATATGTATCAACGTATGTTATATTTTCATTACCATAAATTTTCTTTAATTCATTATATAAATTTCTGGTTTTAACAGTTTGCCCATCATAAATTGGTAATAAATCAGCAAAATGACCCACTATTCCTATTTTATATTTGTTTTTTTCAAAATTTACTTCTTTATCTCTAAATATTTTATTTGCAAAATAAACCAATATATTTGTACAAGTAAAAAATGATGCAACTATAGGATTAAATTTGTTAACCTCTCTATGCATTTGATAATGAAATTTCAATAACCCTACTTTACTTCCAGAAGATATTGAACTAGATACCTTACGATAAGATGCTAAAATTTCATTTAACTTATATCCTTTTTTTACTTTCTTTAATGCTTTACACCATAGTGCATAATCATTTCTCTTTTTTAATTTTGGTATTGCAATTTTACCAACTTTTTCAGCATTATATACGACTGTTAAACAACCAATAGAATCACCTAAAAGCATTCTAAAATAAGATATTTTTTTAGGGCAAACTCTAATTTTACCTATATTTTTACCTTGTTCATCAATATATTCATAATCAGTATAAGAAAAATCAATATTATTATTTTCCATAAAAGAAATTTGATTTTCTAATTTTTCTTTTTTCCAAATATCATCACTATCTAAAAAAGCGATATATTTTCCTTTTGCTTCACTAATAGCTTTATTCCTTGCTTCAGAAGCCCCACCTTTTTTAGGTAAACTAAAAAACTTTATTCTTTTATCGTTTTTTAGATATTTTTTTACTATTTGTTCAGTATTATCTGTTGATAAATCATCAACAATTATCATTTCAAAATTTTTATAAGTTTGATTTAAAACTGATTCTATTGTAGCTCCAATAAAATTAGCAGAATTATATGATGGCGTAATAATACTTACTAATGGTTCCATTTTTGCTGACATAATAATTAATCTCTACTATATATATCTCTTGTATATAGTTTATCTTCAATATCGCTTAATTCATCAGTAAAACGATTTGCAACTACAACATCTGATAAATTTTTAAATTGTTCTAAATCATTTACTAATCTATAATCTTCAAAATATTCTTGACCAGTTAATGTTGGTTCATAAATTACAACTTCTAATCCTTTTTCTTTAAGTTTTCTCATTACATCTTGAATACTACTTGATCTAAAATTATCACTACCAGATTTCATTATTAAACGATAAATACCAACTACTTTTTGTTCATCATCATTATTTTTTAAAACTTTTAAAGTAATTTGATCGGCAACAAAATTTTTACGAGTATCGTTGCTTTCTACAATAGCTCTAATTAAATTTTGTGGTATACCATCATAATTAGCAAGTAATTGTTTAGTGTCTTTTGGTAAACAATATCCACCATAACCAAAACTAGGGTTATTATAGTGTAATCCTATTCTTGGATCTAAACCAATACCATCTATAATTTCTTTAGTATTTAAACCTTTAGCTTCAGCATATGAATCAAGTTCATTAAAGTATGCTACTCTTAAGGCTAAATAAGTATTAGCAAATAACTTTATTGATTCTGCTTCTGTTGGTTCAGTAAATAATACTGGCACTTCTTTTGCAACTGCTCCTTCTTTTAGCATATTTGCAAAAATATTAGATTTAGCAACTAATTCAGCATTTTTACTATCTCTACCAACAACTATTCTACTTGGATATAAATTATCATATAATGCTTTTCCTTCTCTTAAAAATTCAGGACTAAAAATTATATTAGAATAATTATATTTTTCAATCATTTTTTCAGTAAAACCTACTGGTACAGTTGATTTAATGACAATTGTAGCCTTTGGATTTACTTTTATTACACTTTCTATTACGCTTTCAACACTACTAGTATCAAAATATCCTTTTTCAACATCATAGTTTGTTGGAGTTGCAATAATTACATATTCAGCCCATTGATAAACAGTTTCTGTTTCTGTTGTAGCTTCCAAGTGTAACTCTTCTTCTTTTAAATATCTTTCTATTTCTTCATCTACAATTGGTGATTTATGATTGTTAATCATATCAACTTTTTCTTTTACGATGTCAATTGCTTTAACATCATTTTTTTTGCTCAATAAACAAGCCAATGATAAACCTACATAGCCTGTTCCTACTACTGCTATTTTCATTTTTTCTTCTCTCCCTCTGCTGAATTAATTATAACATGTCAAAAATTGTATTTCAACAAAAGAAAACATATATTAGAATAATATGTTTAAATTAACTTTAGCTTTTTTAACACAATATCAACAATTTTATATACTGTTATTAATATTATAAAAAAGATAATTGCTAATGTTAGATTGATTAAAAACATTACTAATAATTTCAACATTATATTAGATATTTTAATTTTTTCAACAAGAAGTATTAATAAAGTTGAACTTAAACCTTGAGAAAAATATAAATATAGAGCATTTTTTCCAATAAAAACTATAGGTGAGAAAAATTTTTTATCAACTTTTAAATTATCCTTTAAATAAATTATTAAAAATGTACTTATTAAAGAAGCAATAAAATAAATATAATTTACGCTAAATTTCAAATTTTGCATATCTTTAATACCTAATTTATTAAAATAAAGGCATAATATAAAAATTATAATTACACTAATTTCAGTAATAATAAAAGTTTTAAAATTTTTAAATTTATGAATCATACTCATATAACCAATAATATAAAATATACTGAACAAAATTACATTTGCATCTAAATTAAAATAAAATGATGAGTAATTTGATGATACAAGCATAAAAATAAAAAACAATAATAACATTACTAATACGTCAAAACGCTCTTTTTGAGTTTTAGTTTTTTGTTTTACAAAATATATCAGCACAGAACACAAGAAAAATGAAAAATAAATTTTTCATTCTATGAATTCCTAACGGAATTCTTTTTTGATATAATGATACTAATATAGAAAGTAGTAATTATTATGAATGATTTTTCTAATCAAAAAGTTTCTTTAAGTTTTTTTAAAGAAAATATTTTACCTAATATTTATAATGAGAATATGTTTAATTCTGATGGTTCCTTAAACCCTAAATACAATTCTTTTAAAAAAACTGGTACAATTGCTCAAATTTTTGATGATCATTGGCAATCTGTATATTTCAAACATAAAGATATTATTGATTTATATAGGCCTAATGCTGATTATGAAATTAACAAAGTTATTGATTGTTATAACAAAGATTTAGGCTTTTCCATCTATGAATGTCCTGAATGTCATGATTTAGTTTTTATCGGTAATACTTGTAAATCTAGATTGTGTTCCTCTTGTGGTTATAAATATAAATTGGAAAGAGTTGAAAATGTTTTACAAACTGCTTATAAGTGCAAACACAGACAAATTGTTTTTACTATCCCTAAAGAACTCCGAATATTTTTCTTCTTCCCTTTCGATGAAATGATTGATATTTTATTTAAAGCCGTTCATGATACAATTTATTCTATTTTAAATGAATCTTATAAATTTTCTAAAAATGCTAAAAAACTTATTAAATATTTTTCTAAAATTAAATATACTCCTGGCTTTTTCTCTTTTCTTCATACTTTTGGTCGGGATTTAAAATGGAATCCTCATATTCATGTTCTCTTGGCTGAAATTAAACTTGGTGATAATGATTCTATCATTAAATGGGATTATTTCAACTACGATGCTTTATCTAAAAGATTTCAAAACATTCTTTTAAAACTTTTATCT
>CANRCL010000005.1 GCA_947629115.1 uncultured Bacilli bacterium
GTTATATATGGGTTTATTATTAATTTCGGATATCCAAATCAAAACTTTATATCATTTCGGATTTCGTTATCAAAATGTACATAATAAATAAAGTTATTGAATAAAAATAAAATATATGTTAAACTTAAAAAAGTTAGCGAAGATATTGTTTAAAAGATAATTATTAATACTACTAAAGAGAGTTAATGGTTGGTGTAAATTAATGGGTATAATAATTAAGTATGGAACAGTGGAGTTAAATCGCAGAGGTGCGTTAAAACATTAAGTGTATGAATTTATTCATAAATAAAGGTGGTACCGCGGGTTTAAATTGGTATATATTAATAATTAGTATTAGTTATTAATTAACTCGTCCTTTTGTTTATGAATTTTTTTATTTTTAGAAAGGATTATTATGAAAGCAATTATATTTGATTTAGATGATACTTTGATACCTTGGAAAAATGACTATATAGATAAAATAATTAAGGGTATGGAAAAATATAACATAAGTAAAGAAAATACTTATAAAATATATGAATTAGTTGATGTTTATGAAAATAGTCATTCAAAATTAGATAAATTAGAATTATTAGATTTTATAAATTCTCATTTAAATATTAAGTTAGATGTTAATTTAATAGATAATTATATAGATTTAATAAGTAATTGCTTTTATAAAGTAAAAGGTATAGATGAAACATTAAAATATTTAAGTCAAAAATATGATTTATATGTTATAACTAATTGGTTTACTTCTTCCCAAACTAAAAGATTAGAAAATATGGGTATATTAAAATATTTTAAACAAGTTATCGGTGCCGATATAAATTATTATAAGCCAGATAAAAGAACATTTGATATTATATTAAAAAAATATGCCCCAGAAGAATGTATTTCTATTGGTGATTCATTAAAAAATGATATATTATTACCTCTTTCTTTAGGAATGCAAGTTATTTGGAAAACAAATGAAAATAATTCAAAATATCAATGTATTAAAGATATTTCAGAATTAATGAATATATTATAAAGGAGTAGTTATGGAGAGATTTTTTGAAAAAATAAGTTTTGAACAATTTAAAAAAGATATAAAAGATGATAAAAAATTATATGAAGAATATAAATTACCAGAAAGAAAGACAAAATATAGTGCTGGTTATGATTATTTTGCAATTTGTGATTTTGAACTAGCCCCAGGAGAAATCAAAAAAATTCCTACGGGTTATAAAGTAAAAATGCAACCTGATGAAGTACTTTTAAATTTTGTAAGAAGTAGTATGGGATTTAAATATAATATTAGAATGACTAATCAAGTTGGAATTATTGATTATGATTATTATAATAATACTACTAATGAGGGTCATATATTTATTTCAATTCAAAATGAGGGAGATAAAGTTTTTAAATGTGAAAAAGGTAAAGGATATGCCCAAGGAATATTTATAAAATACTTAACTTGTGGTGAAGAAGTTAATGAAATAAGAAATGGTGGCATAGGAAGTACAAATAAAGAAAAGGAGAATAAAAATAATGAATAATAAAAAATTTTATATAAGTACCGCAATTGCCTATACTAGTGCGAAACCACATATAGGAAATACATATGAAATAGTTTTAGCGGACGCAATTGCCAGATATAAACGTTTAGAGGGTTATGATGTATATTTTCAAACTGGTACTGATGAACATGGTGAAAAAATTGAAGAAAAGGCTAAAGAAGCCGGTTTAAGTCCTCAAGAATATGTTGATAATATCGCTAGTGAAATTAAAAAAATATGGGATTTAATGAATACTAGTTATAATAAATTTGTTAGAACAACTGATAAAAAACACGAAAAGATAGTTCAAGATATTTTTAAAAAATTATATGAACAAGGAGATATTTATAAAAGTGAATATAAAGGTCTTTATTGTACTCCTTGTGAGTCTTTTTGGACTAATACTCAAGCCATTGATGGAAAATGTCCCGATTGTGGTAGACCTTTAAAAGAAGCCACTGAAGAAGCCTATTTCTTTAAAATGAGTAAGTATTCTAAATGGTTAGAAGAATATATTGAAAGTCATCCCCATTTTATTGAACCAGAGTCTAGAAAAAATGAAATGTTAAATAATTTTATTAGACCAGGATTAGAAGATTTATGTGTTTCAAGAACATCTTTTACTTGGGGAGTACCTGTCACTTTTGATGAAAAACACGTTATTTATGTTTGGATTGATGCTTTATCAAATTATATTACTTTTTTAGGCTATGATGTTAATGGCAATCATAGTTTAGAATATAAAAAATATTGGCCAGCAGATATTCATTTAATTGGCAAAGATATTTTACGTTTTCATACAATTTATTGGCCTATTATTTTACATGCTTTAGGAGAAGAATTACCACATCAAGTTTTTGGACATCCTTGGATGTTATTTGGTACAGATAAAATGAGTAAATCAAAAGGTAATATAGTTTATGCAGATGATTTAGTTAATGAATTTGGTGTCGACGCAATTAGATATTATATGCTTCATGAAATGCCTTTTGCTTCTGATGGAACTTTTACAAGAGATTTATTAATCGATAGTATTAATAGTAATTTAGCCAATAATTTAGGTAATTTAGTTAATCGGACAATTGGAATGGCTGAAAAATATTTTGATGGTAAAATAACTAATTGTGAAGTTAATAATGAAATAGATGAAGATTTAAAAAATTCAGTACTTTCTTTAAAAGATAAAGTTCACGAAAATATGGAAAAATTACATATTGCTGATGCGTTAGATAATGTTTTTGATATTTATAGAAGAGCCAATAAATATATTGATGAAACAACTCCTTGGGTTTTAGCCAAAGAAGAATCAGATAAAGAAAGATTACAAACTGTTTTATATAATTTAATGGAAACTATTAGATTTGGTACAGTACTATTACAAGCCTTTTTACCTGATACAGCCGAAAAAATCTTTCAACAAATAAATACTAAAGCCACAACTTTTAAGACATTAGATAAATTTGGCTATTATGAAACTCCTAATAAAACGGGAGAAAAGGAAGTTTTATTTAATCGAATTGAGGTTAAGTAATGTTTACTGATAGTCATTGTCATTTATATAAAGAATATTATGAAGATATAAACAAAATAATCGAAGAAGCCCAAGAAAATGGAGTAGATAGATTTATTAATAATGGCTGTGATAAACAATCAAATGAAGAAGTGTTATTTCTTGTTAAAGATTATAAAAATATGTATGGTGCTTTAGGTATTCATCCCGAAAATGTTTTAGAATATACCAATGAAGACATTACATATATTGAACAAAATATAACTAATCCTAAAATAATCGCTATTGGTGAGATAGGGTTAGATTATCACTATACAAAAGAAAATAAACAAAAACAAATTGAATTATTTGAAATCCAATTAAAACTTGCTCAAAAATATGATATTCCGGTTATTATTCATAGTCGGGAAGCAACTTTAGATACAATTAATACTTTAAAAAAATATCATGTAAAAGGAATAATACATTCATTTTCAGGAAGTCTAGAAACTGCAAGAGAATATCTAAAAATGGGATTTCTTTTAGGAATTAACGGAGTAATTACTTTTAAAAATGCTAATTTAAAAGATGTATTTAAAGAAATTCCTTTAGATTATTTAGTATTAGAAACTGATTCACCATATTTAACACCAGAACCTTTTAGAGGTAAACAAAATAATCCTAGCCATATTATAGAAATTGCCAAATTTGTCGCAGAATTAAAGAATGTTTCTTTAGAAGAACTTGCTAAAATTACCAACAATAATCTTAATAAATTATTTAAAATTTAAAGTGTTGAAAACTTAATAATTATTAACATTTTTTCTTCAAATTTGCATTTTTTGAAAAATGTGATAAAATAGTAAATCGCATTAAGGGGGAAGAAAAAATGAAAAACACTATAAGTTCTAATGAATATTTAAAACTTCTTGAAAGATATATTAACCGAATTGAAGCCGAAAGAGAAGTAATAAGAGTTCAATATTTAAAAAATGGTAATTTAAATGCTGAAGATGGTGAAAAGTATACTACATTAACTAATTTATTAAACAGAGCCGAAGAAAAACTAATTGTTTTTGAATACTTAAAAAATTTAATTGATTTTAAAAGTGATACTGAAAAGGTAAAAAAACACGCTGAATATTTTGGAAATATCTCATCATTACCTTATTTATTTGCTTATGAAGTAAAATATCGTGATATTATTAAAGACTTTGAGTATCTTATTGCATGTCAATTAAAAAATAATAATATAGTTAATTTTACTTTTAAAGATACTACTGATATCAAAGATAAAATTATTAAATCAAATAAAGATAGCAATGGTTTACTTACACTTTTTATCTATTATTATGAACAAATGAGTGAAACATATTTTAAATTACTAGAAGACATAGATGTTATAAATAACACTTCTAATAGGGCATTATCTAATTCAAAAATGATTGAAGATATTTTAACAAGAAGTGGTAAAAATATTGATCGTTTAATTAAATATTTTCTTAAATACTTATATCTTGAATTAAAAGAATATCAAACATACTTTGCAGAAAATAAAGGTTTAAGTAATCAAACAGAAAAAATATTAACATTATATAAAGAATTAAATAATAGTATTTTATCGGAAGATAATACTAATGGTAGAAAATAAATAAACTAAAAAGATAACTTGATAACACTTGTTATCTTTTTTTGACAAAATAATTTATCTTATGTATAATTGTTATGTATATAAGAAGGTGAAATAATGAAAAGAATTTTCAGTCGAATAATTCGCAGTTGTATTATTATTCTTTTTGTTATGTTATCAACAAGTTATGTTCATATAATTGAAAATAAAACTTATAGTGATAATGTTAATAGAGCGATTAATTTATCAACAATGGCTTTGAAAGTTGATGAATTTATTGCTGATGATATTTATAGTGTTAAAGATACTTATACTGGAGATTTAACTGGTTATGTATATAATTGTCCTTTATGTAATGGAACTTTAGGTTGTATGCGTAGTTATGATATTCGTGATGGTAAAACAACTTACCTTGATATGACTTATGGTAATGTTAGAATAGTGGCTTCATCATCTAATTTACCTTGTGGAACAATTGTCAGATTTAATAGTAGTCGGGTTTCTAGTTCACCAGTGTATGCTATTGTTTTAGACCGTGGTGTAAGAGGCAATGCTTTAGACTTATTAAGTAGTGATATAGATTATGCCTTAACTTTAGGTAGAAGTGTTATTACCTATGATGTTTTAAGACAAGGCTGGGGAGAAAAAAAATAATTTTATGAAACCCAAGAAAAATTTAGGCCAAAACTTTTTAATTGATAAAGAAATAATTAAGAAAATTAATGATAATATTAATGCTACTTCGAATGACTTAATAATTGAAATAGGACCAGGAATGGGAGCCTTAACCCAAGAATTAAAAAAGAAAAATGCTTTTCTTATTTGCTATGAATTAGATACTGATTTAAAACCTTACTTAAATTCATTAGAAGATAATAAAACTAAAATTATTTATTCTGATATTTTAAAAAGTGATATTAATAATGATATTAAAAATATTCCATATAATGATTTATATATTGTTGGTAATTTACCATATTATATAACAACACCTATTATTAAATATTTAATAAGTTTACAATTACCCGTTAAAGAAATGTATTTTATGGTACAAGATGAAGTGGCTAATCGTTTTACTGCACAGCCTAAAAATAAAGATTATAGCAGTATTACTTTATATCTCCAATATTATTTTGAAACCTCTAAATTATTTACAGTATCTAAAAAATGTTTTAATCCAATACCAAAAGTAGAAAGTGCCGTTATTAAATTTGTTAAAAGATTAGATAAACCAGAAGTTGATGAAAAAATATATTTTAAATTAATTGAAGACAGTTTTAAAATGAAAAGAAAAACTTTAAAAAATAATTTAAGTCAATATGATTTTGCTAAAATAAAAAAAATATTGGATAAATATGATTTATCTGATACAATAAGAGCAGAAGAGATAGATGAGAAAACGTTTGTTGCGATAGCAAACAATTTAAAGGAGTGTTAAAAATGTATCATTATGAATTTCAAGAAAATGATGAAAAAATGCAATATGAAAATCCTAATAGTATGGTAGAAATTAGTGATAAATCTTATGATTTAAGTGTAGTAGTCACTAATAAAAATTTATTATTCTTTAATAACGCTAATAAATTTAATGCCTTAATAAGTAGAGGAGTTCAAATTGGGGCTGAGTATTATTTGGAATTAACAATACCTCTTAAAAATTTAAAATATTCTATTGAAGATGGTAATACTTATATAAATTATCAAAATACCGATATAATTATTTATAATTTTGAATTAAATAAGGTTATTTAAGATATGCCTAGTCAAGATAAAACATTAAACTATTTATTAAAATTAATTGGTTCAGATACTTTAGATAATATTGAAAATTATATAGAAGAAGTTAAATTAAGAGATTTTAAACAATTTAATAATGTTGAAGAAGTAATGAACTTTTTTATGCCAATTTTAACACATATATATGAAAATAATACTTTAAATGATATTGAAAGTTTAAGAACATATTCTGGAATATCATATAATAAAATTAATGCTATTTTAAGGAATACATGGGATTACTATAAAAATGGAAAATTAGAGCCAAATGATAGATTAAAAGCCTATTCGACTGCTAATAATATTTCTAAAATAATTGAAAATGAACCATCTTTGGATTTAGATATTAAAACTTATCGAGGAGTGACTTTAACGGCTTTTAAAAATTATGGTATAACTTCTTTGAATGAATTAGTTAATTTAAAAGGAGAGTACTATTATGAACAAGGTTTTACAAGTACATCTTTATTAAGAGATAAAAGTTTTTTTAATCATAAATTAGAATGGCATAGCGATTGTAATATCGAAATAGAAGTTTTAATTCCTAGTGAATCTCAAGATGGAATACCATTACTTACAAAAGAATTAAGTTATTCTGAAAATCAGGCTGAATATTTATTAAATAAGGGAACTCTTTTAAAGATAATAGATGTTAAAATAGATGAAAAAAGTAATACAGCATATTTACAAACAATTCTTGTTCCTCAAAGAATATGGAATTTTGAAATGCAACCATCTAAAAATAATAAAGTAATATAGATATACAAATGAATATAGATTATCTCTAAGATTCGTTTGTATATTTTTTGTTTTAAATTATAATTCATACATTAATAGGATGGTTGTTTATGGCTCAAGAAAAGATAGAAAAATTTATTAAATAAAGCATATTTAATTTATAAAAAATAATTTTTCAAAAATTTTCATATACTTTAGTGGTGATATCATTGGAAATTAATAAAGGGGATTTTGTTACTAGAAAAAGTTATAATAATGATACGGTTTTTAAAGTTATTAATATACAAGATGGCATATATTATTTAAAAGGGGCCGAAGTTAGACTTTATGCAGATAGTGAACTAAGTGATTTAGTTAAATGTGAAAAACCAGCAGAAGAAGAATTTGTATCTAATGAAAGAACAACAAAAAAGATTGAAAAAAATGATTATTTTTATTTACCAGGTAAAATATTACATATCGATGGCGATAGTGAATATTTAGATAAATGTTTAAAATATTATAAATATGCTGGAGTGTATGCTGTTGGTAAAAAAATAAAAGAAGAAGATATGTATGAACAAGTTGGTTTGTTATTAAAAGAATATAAACCAGATATCGTTATATTTACAGGACATGATGCTTATTATAAGAAAAAAGGTAGTATTAAAGATAATGATAATTATAAAAACACTAAAAATTTTATTAAAGCCGTTAAAGCCGCCCGTAATTATGAAAAAAGTCACGATAAATTAGTTATTATTGCGGGAGCCTGTCAAAGTAATTATGAAGAACTAATTAAAGCCGGGGCTAATTATGCTTCAAGTCCTAAAAGAGTTAATATTCACGCTTTAGACCCAGCGATTATTGCTGTAACTATTGCTCTTACAGAAAGAAATAAAGAAATAGATTTAAAAGAAACGCTAGAAAAAACTAAATATGGTAAAGATGGTATGGGCGGTATTATTGGTAATGGTCTTATGTATGTGGGGTATCCAAGATGAATTTAGATATCGTAAGAGAAAAAGTTCAAAAAAATTTAAATAAACGAGTTATTATTACCGTTTATGGTTTAAGAAATAAAATATCTAGGTATGAGGGAATACTTTATAAGACTTATCCTAATATTTTTACTATTATTAGTGATGGTATCGAAAAGAGTTTTTCCTATAATGACTATATAACTGGTGATATTAAAATAAAATTTATTTAAAATAGTTGAAAAAATTCAATTAATATTATAAAATTAAAGTAGTTGTGAAAGTCTAGTGAGGAGTGATATTGATGGAAATTACAAAGGTACGTGTTCACAAAGTTGAAAGGGAAGGTTCAAGACTTAAAGGTTATGCAACAGTGACTATTGATGATTGTTTCGTAGTAAGCAACATTAGGATAATTGAAGGAGAAAATAGATTATTTTGTGCGATGCCAAGTCGTAAAGTAAATGATGATAAATTCGAAGATATCGTTCATCCAACAAATGCTGAAACTAGAGAAATGTTTGAAACTGCTATCTTAAATGAATACAATAATCCAACTGAAGAAGAAAAATAAGCGGCTTAATTAAAGGGCTGCTTTTTTATTTGCATAAAATAGTTTAGTTATATTTCTTATTATTCTAACATAATATTTTCTAGGAGGACTTATGGAAAGTATTATGGATGTTAATAATTATGGTAGTCATGAAGTTAAAATAACCGATAGAAGTATCATTAATTTAAGTGGTATTAATAAAATTACAAGTTTTGATGACCAAGAATTTTTAATGGAATCAAATATGGGAGCCATATTACTTAAAGGCGAAAAATTAGAAATAGTTAAGTTAGATACTCACGATGGCAATGTCAAAATTAAAGGAAAATTAAATAGTTTTGCCTATATAGAAAATATTAAAAAAAATAAAGATGAAAGTTTACTTTCTAAATTATTTAAATAATGACAAGTAATATGCAATTAATTTCTTTTGTAGTTTCATTTATCTTTGGTTTATCATTTTATTTTTTAACATATTTAAATTTTCAATTAATAAAAGATTTAAAAAAAATAATTCAACATTTTTTAACTTTTTTATATGTATTAGATATGACTTTTATTTATATAATTATATTTTATAAACTAAATAATGGTTATTTTCATATTTATTTTATTTTAATGGTAATTGTAGGATTTTTAACGGGAACTCTTGTAAAGAAATATTTAATTAGTAAAATTAATGTAAAACGCAAATTTAAGAATTGAAAAGTTATTAATTATGTGCTAGTATCAATTATAGAATAATGTTGATAGGGAGATACAAATGCACACTAAAAAGGAGAAAACTAGACTATTTATTATTACGTTTACAATAATTATGTTATTGGTTGTTTTAGTTGGCAGTGTATATAAAGATTGGCAACAAATTTTAGCCAATAGAAAAACCGAAAATGAATTAAATTCACAATATAATGCTTTATTAGATGAAGAAGCCAAATTAAATGCCGAAATTATAAAATTAGGCGATGATGAGGGTATTGTGCGTTATGCCAAAGAAACTTACCTTTTGACTGCTCCAGGAGATACCATTATAAAAAGTGAAAAACAAGAATAAAAATTAAAAGCAAACAAGTTAATAAATATTAAATAATCTGTTTGCTTTTTATATTAATTAATTATTTCATCAATTAAGCCATATTCTAATGCTTCATTAGGTGTCATAAAGTTATCTCTTTCAGTATCATTTTCAATTATATTTAAATTTTTACCAGTAGATTTGGCTAAAATGTTATTTAATTTATCTTTTATTTTTAAAATATGTTCCGCTGCAATTTTGATATCAGTTGCTTGACCTTCAGTTCCCCCTAAAGGTTGATGAATCATAATTTCACTATTAGGTAAACTACATCTTTTTCCTTTAGTTCCATTAGCCAGTAAAAATGCTCCCATCGAAGCCGCTAAACCTAAACAAATTGTTTTTACATCACTTTTAATATAATTCATCGTATCATAAATAGCCATTCCACTAGTAATAACACCTCCAGGAGAGTTGATATATAAATAAATATCATCGTGATTTAAACTATCTAAATATAAAAGTTCTGATACAACAATAGAGGCCATACTATCATTAATATCACCACTTATAAAAACAATTCGGTCATTTAAAAGCCGAGAGTATAAATCATATGCATATTCTTTATTACTACTTTTTTCAATAATTGTTGGAATTATATTCATTTATTTCACCTATAATTATAATATAAAAAATAGTAAGTTTTTATTCAAAAATATATTAATTTATGATAAAATTAAAAATAGTAAAGGGTTGACAATATGGATAGTATTATTATTACAGCAAAAAATGGCGAAAAACACGAATTTCCAAGGAATACAACTTACTATGAAATTAGTAGGGGGTTCAATTTGGGAAAAGAAGTTTTGGGTGTTAAAATCAACAATGAAGTTTTTTCATTATCAAATCACGCCAAAGAAAGCGCAGAAGTCACATTTATTGATTTAAATGACTTAACTGGAAATAAAATATATAAAAGTGGTTTAGAATTTATTTTTGAAGTTGCTTTAAAGGAAGTATTTCCTACTTTAGAAATTAATTATCAACATAGTGTACCTAGAGGTTTTTTAGGAGAAGTAATAGGTAATCATACTTTAACTCAAGAAGATTTAGGTAAAATAAAAGAAGTAATGGCAAGAATAATTACTGAAAATAAAGAATTTAAGAAAATAAATGTTAAGAAAAAAGAAGCCATTCAATTTTATAAACAAATGCACCAAGAAGAAAAAGCCGAGAATATTGAAAACATATCTGATAAAATAGTCACTTTATATGAATTAAATGGTATTTATAATTATTTTTATTCTGATATGCCTTATTCAACTGGAAGTATTACTATGTATGATATAGTATATTTAGGAAGAAATAAATTAATATTTGTTATTCCAAGTAATCGAAGTAATGGTGTATTACCAGAATATGTCCATTATGATAGTATTATAAATTCATTTTTTGTAGGTAAGACTTGGCTTGAGAAATTAAATATGCAATATGTGACTCAAATAAATAAGACAGTTGGTAATGGTAAGATAAAAGATTTTATGAAATCTTGTGAATTAGTATTTAATTTAAATGTGGCTAAAGTAACCGAAGATATTACTAATAATCGCAATATTAAATTTGTTTTAATTGCGGGTCCCTCATCAAGTGGAAAAACAACAACTTGTAAAAGATTGGCTTCATATTTAACCGCCGAGGGCTATAATCCAGTTAAAATATCTATTGATGATTTCTTTAAAGAAAGAGATGATTCACCAAAAGATGAAAATGGAAATTATGATTTTGAATGTTTAGAAGCCATTGATTTAGAATTATTTAATAGTTGTTTAAAAAGATTACTAAATAATGAAGAAGTAAAAATGCCAACATTTAACTTTGTAAGTGGTAAAAAAGAATATAATGAAAATTGTATAAAATTAGAAGAAAATAGCATAATTCTAATTGAGGGATTACATGCTTTAAATGATGATTTACTACCAAGTATTGATAATAAATACAAGTATAAGATTTATTTAAGTCCATTTATTCCTTTAAATATCGATAAACATAATTATATTTCGACAATTGATTTAAGATTAATTAGAAGAATAATTAGAGATAATCGAACAAGAAATTATGATGTAAATAGAACTATTCATGCTTGGCAAAGTGTTAGAAATGGTGAAGAAAAGTATATTTTTCCATATATTCATCAAGCCGATACAATCATAAATACGGCTTTACCTTATGAAGTTGGAGTATTAAAAGTATACGCTGAACCACTATTAAGAAGCATAAGTGTTGAAAATGATTATTACGAAGAAGCAAGAAGATTATTAAATTTTTTAAAAATGTTTTATCCCATTCCGGGTGAATATGTTAATAACGACTCAATATTAAGAGAATTTATAGGAGGAAATAATGATTAGAGTAGCGATTAATGGTTTTGGTAGAATAGGAAGACTAGCATTTAGAGAAATGATTACGGGTACAGATTTTGATATTGTAGCAATTAATGATTTAACTGACGCTGAACAACTAGCATATTTAGTTAAATATGATACGGTTCATAGGACTTTTCATGAAGATGCTATAACATTTGAGGGTAATGAAATCGTAGTAGCGGGTCAAAAAAGAATTAAAGTTTTTTCTGAAAAAGACCCCGCGAATTTACCTTGGAAAGATTTAAATATCGATTTAGTTTTAGAATGTACGGGAGCATTTACTAAATTAGAAGATGCCAGAAAACATATAATGGCAGGAGCCAAGAAAGTTTTAATATCTGCTCCAGGTAAAGGCGAAATGAAGACTGTTGTTTATGGTGTAAATGAGGGTATATTAGATGGAAGCGAAGAAATTGTATCCGCAGCCAGTTGCACTACCAATTGTTTAGCACCAGTTTTAAAAGTTTTAGATGATAATTATGGCATTGAAAAAGGTTTTATGAGTACAATTCATGCCTTTACTAATGACCAAGAAACTTTAGATATTGCCCATAAAAAAGGTATATTTGCAAGACGGGGAAGAGCAGCAAGTCAAAATATTATTCCGGCTACAACGGGAGCGGCTTCAGCAATTGGATTAGTTATTCCATCTTTAAAAGGTAAATTAGATGGTGTTGCATATAGAGTACCAGTACCTGATGGCTCATTAATTGATGTCACTTTAGAATTAAAAAGTAATCCAACTGTTGAAGAAATTAATAATACATTTATGAGTAATCAAAGTGATGCTTTAAGAGTAACCAAAGACCCAGTTGTATCTAGTGATATTTTAGGCAAAAGAATTGGTGCTTTAGTTGATACTTTACTAACAAATGTAGTTGAAGTAGATGGTAAAAGATTATATAAAGTAGTTGCTTGGTATGATAATGAATTAGGTTATACTGCTCAAATGTTAAGAAGTGCCAAAGCAATGTTTAAATAATATTATTTAAAAAAATTAATGATATTAGTATTATATAATTTTGATATTTTATAAAGGGTTTCAATGGAAATTCCTTTTTTTTATCTATAATTTAATTAACAGAGTTATTTCAAAATAAATTAGTTTATGTTAAAATGGAGGTAGATATATAATATTTTGAGGATGAAGATACGATGAAGTATAAAAAAGAATTAGAAGAATTTAAAAAGTTTAAGAGAAACTATACTTTCAAAGAATTAACAATTGAACAAAAAAACGAAAAAATATATTGTAAAGGTCTTTTAATAAAAGATGAAAATGGTTATATTGGCGAAAGTGATAAATGGATTAACGTTGGCTATAATTTAAAAGGAACTTTTCCTAAATTATTATCGAATTTATTTCCATACAAGTTTAAATTTAAAGGTTATACTTTATATTCTCTAGAAGCATTTTTTCAAGGCATTAAGTTTCCAAATAAAAAATTGCAAAAAGAAGTATTTAAATATAGTGGTAAAGAGGCTTTAGTTTTAAAAGAAACTTCTGATTATAATTGGCAAAAAGATGGTTATATTTATTTTATGGGTCAAAAGATTAAAAGAACTTCTCAAGAATACGATGATTTAATTGATGAGTTATATATAAGTGCTATTCAAAATCCTTTTTATCGTAATGCAATTAAAAAGTGTCCTTTGCCAATTTTACATATTATGGGCGAAGTTGACAAAAATAAAACTGTATTTACAAGAAATGAATTTGAATTTATGCTAAATGCTTTACACGATTTTTTGAATAAGTAAAGATAAAAAATAATTTATAAGGAGTGATAAAAAATGCAATATTTAAGCAAAAGTGAATTAAAGAATAAAAAGGTCTTACTTCGGTGTGACTTTAATGTTCCAGTTAAAGATGGAGTTATTACCGATGATAGTAAAATTCAAAAAAGTTTAAAAACAATTAAATATTTAATAGATAATGATAATAGAGTAATTATTTTAAGCCATTTTGGAAGAATTAAAACTGAAGATGATAAGAAAAAGAATAGTTTAAAGATAGTATATGAATATTTAAAAGAAATTGTTGATTTAGATTTCATAGATAATCCATTAAATTTAGAAAAAATTAATAATTCAGCAAAGAAATGCTTTTTAGTTGAAAATACAAGATATACAGACTTACCTTCAAAAAGAGAAAGTAAAAATGATTTAGAATTAGCCCAATATTGGGCAAGTTTTGCTGAAGCATTTGTTATCGATGCTTTTGGCTCTTTACATCGGGCTCATTCTTCAACGGCTGGAATAAGCAAATATTTACCTACATATATTGGTTTTTTAGTTGAAAAAGAGTTAACTAATTTAGAACCATTAATCACAATTAGTGAAAGGCCTTTTAATGTTATTATGGGTGGTGCTAAAGTTGATGATAAGATAGGTATTATTGAGGGTATAGTTAAAAATTGTGATAAATTAATTATAACTGGAGGAATATTAAATACATTTTTAAAAGTTAAAGGCTATAATATAGGTCAAAGTTTAGTTAGTGATGATGAAGAAGTTTTAGAAAGTGTTAAAAACTTATTAAATAATTATGAAGATAAAATAGTTTGTTCTACTGATTTTATAGTTAATAGAGATAATCAAAATATTTTAGTTAATATTAATGATATTCAAGATAATGATATTATATATGATAATATAGTTTCCCAAAAAGAAATTATAAATAATGCTAAATTAATCTTCTTTAATGGTACTTGTGGTAAATTTGAAGATAGTGAGTATTCTAAAGGAACAAAAGAATTATTAAATGATTTGGCAAATAGTAAGGCTAAAACATATATTGGCGGAGGAGATACGGCCTCTGCGGTTGAGAAATTAAATAACCCTAATAATTTTACATATATATCAAGTGGAGGTGGAGCAACTTTAGAATATGTTGCTTATCGTAGTTTAAAAGCATTAGATTTTATTGAAGAAAATAATAATTAATTGTCAAATCTTAAGGATTTGGCTTTTTATATGGAAAAAATTTATTTAAATTTTTAAAATTTTCGACCCAATTCGACAAATGTTTACATAGATTGACAAAACTTGTCAAAACTTCCTATGGCTTTTTGTCAAATATTAGACTATAATGAATTTACAAGCAGTACAAAAAGAAGGAGAGAAAAATGAAAAACAACATTAATGTTTTAGTCATTGATAGTAATGAATCAGCGACTAAAGAATTAGAGAAGTATTTCAGCAGTCACGATGTAATTAAGGTAGTAGCTTGTAAAAATGATGGGGAAGATGGGTTGAGATTTATATTAAATAATCCAAAGGCATTTGACGTAATTATTATGGATTTAATATTACCTAATATGGATGGATTATTTATTCTAAATGAACTAGTTAAAAGAAATATTCATAAGAATATAATTATAACTACTAGTTTTAGAGAAGAAAGTGTTTTAGAAGAAGCAAATAAGTATGGAATAGACTATTATATGCTTAAGCCAATTAATTTTTTAAGTTTAGAAAGAAGAATTTTAAATATTAACTTAAAAAATACGGTAAAAGATAATAAGATGTTTAATCAAGAAGCCATAATTACTGATTTATTACATAATTTAGGTATTCCATCTCATATTAGAGGTTATAACTATATTAAAGAAGGAATTATGATAGTTTATCGTAATAATAATGGAATATCCTATATAACTAAAGATGTTTATCCTGAAATTGCTAAAAAATATGATACAACTTCTACTAGAGTAGAAAGAGCAATTAGACACGCAATTGAAGTTAGTTGGAGTAGAGGAGATATTAATTTAATGGAAGATATCTTTGGTAATAGTCTTAATGTAAATAGAGATAAACCAACTAATGCTGAATATTTAACTACTTTAGCAGATAGATTAAAAGTTAACAGTAATTTAATTTATAATTAGAAAGCCAAGGCTTTCTTTTTTATGGACTAAATAATAAAAATTAGATATAATTAATTTAAAGTAGATGATGATATATGAAGAAAAAATATTATGTAATACTAATAATAATGGTGTTAATAGAGGTAATTAATATTTTTTTAACATATAAAAGTGGAACTAATAAATTTTCAGAAGAAAAAGTAGCAAATAAATGGACAACATTTGCAATAATGTTAAAAGAGAAAGATTCAGATAAATATTATAATTATATAGAGCAAAAATGGCCAGGAATAGGGTATAGATATAATAACGAATTATCAAATTGTGTAGATGAAGAAGGAAAAACAATAGAAGGGATAATGACATTTAATAATGATACAAGAATAGCCACAGTAAGAAGTAAAAGAGAAGCATATTGTTATTTGTATTTTGATTATGATCCAGTACCTCAAAATTTTAAATTTGATATTAAAGAAGATATAGAAAAAAATGCAATAAAATATACAAATAAAATGACACCACCAGCAACATTAAGTTGGGTAGATGATGATGTTACAAAATATTGTATATTTGAAACAAGTATAGATACAAATTTAAATAGTGAAGATGCAATAAGAGAAAAATGTGACTGGAAAGATATAACAGAAAAAAGTGCTCAAGAAATAAGTTTTTCATTAAAGAATAACAATAATGGAAATAGAATAATAACAGCATACATAAGAGATGAAGCAGGAAATTTAGTGAGTGCTAATGATACTATATATCTTGATACAAAAGGACCAGTAATAAAAGTTGAAGAAGTACCAAGTAAAACTTTGAAAATAAATGGATATGAATGGTATCAAAAATTACAAATAACAATATCAGCAGTAGATGAGGGAATAGGAACGAAAGAAAATGCATTATATTGCAAAAACACGAAGGAGTGTGAACCAACAACGGAATACAATCTCTCAAAAATAGAACCATTATCATTTGAAAATGCAAAAAGCAAATATATTGTTAAAATAAAAGTTGAAGATAGCTTAGGAAATTCATCGAATTACGATAATAATTATGGAGTAGATGGAGAAAAGCCGACATTAAATTTTACACCAGTAAATTATCAAGCTGGTTCAAATGGGTGGTATAAAAAAATGAATATTCAAATCACAAGTAAGGATAATTATAGCCAAATAAATAAAATAGAATACAAATTATGTAATAAAAATGAAACTAAATGTGTTGATGCAAGTTCTAAAGTTATAAATAATATTTATACAATATCAGATACACCATTAGTTGATGGAAGTCAAAATCCTCAAAAGCTTTGTGCAACAGTTTATGATAATGCTGGAAATAATATAAAAGGCTGTTCAAATGATTATAATGTAGACACAAAATCACCTGTTTGTTTAGTAAATAAAACATTAAGTGGGGTAAGTGAAAATGGAGTAACGGGTTCAATAGAGTGTAGTGATGGAATAAGTGGATGTGTAAAAGCAAAATACGATTTTAAAGATTATAAACAAGAAGAATATACAATTGAAGATAATGCAGGATGGTCAACAACATGTAAGCTACCTATAAAAATTGAAGAACAAACAGCTGATTGTAAAAAAGGAAATCGTTGTACTCAAGCAGGATGTGAACCTGGAGCATCATTTGAGACATCATATACTATGTGTGATACGTGTGGGGGTTGGTATTGGGAATGCCGTGGTGGTAAATGTATGCCAATGTATGGAGCGTATGAATGTAATTGTCGTGATATTTACGAGTATGGTTGTAATCTATACAAAGAAAATAATGATATATGTGGATGTGCAAATTGGGATGATTCAAGTGATTGGAAAGTAGTTTCTAGTTGTACTCCAGATGACAAAAGTAATACCAAACGTATAAATTGTAGATATAGCTGGAAGTAGTAGAGTATTAATAAGGGAATAATTAGACTATTCTCTTTTTTTATTTAAATACTTATGTTATAATCATACTAGTGATAGTTATGAATAATAAAGGATTTACTTTAATAGAATTACTTGTTGTAATAACCTTATTAGGGGTTTTAGGTATTATTGTAACAGTAAGTTTAAATAATACTTTAAAAAATACTGAAGAAGAAAAATGTGAAAATTATATTAAAGAAGTAGAAGAAGCAGCTTGTGTTTATGTTGAATTATCACGCAAAGAAATGCCTTGCTTAAGACCAGCAGGTTGTACTGTACCAGTTAGTTTACTATATGAAGATGGTATGATTGAAGAAAATTATAACGAATGTGAAAAAAAAGAAATTGATTTTAAAGATAGTTCAGAAGCAGTTGAAGTAAAATGGGATGCTACTACTGGTGAAAAAACTTGTACGTATAAAAAATATGAGGATAAGTAAAAGATGAAGAATAAAATATTAGAATTTTTAGAAAATAATGAAAAAGCAAAATCAATAAAAGAAATTATGACATTTTTAAATTTACATAATTCTTTTAATATGGAAGAGGTTCAACAAGAACTAGATAATTTAGTGCAAGAGGGAATAATTCACGAAACAAAAAAACAAAAATATTTATTAATGAAATATTGTAAATCATTACATACAGGAAGAATTGATGTTGCTAAAAGTGGTTATGCTTTTTTAGTTCAAGATAATGGACAAGATGATATTTTTATTAATAAAGATAACTTAAATGGTGCCATAGATGGAGATATGGCTTTAGTTGATTTATTTACTAGAAATGGTAAAGTAGAGGGTAAAGTAATAAAAATATTAAATCGTAAGTTAAATAGATTAGTTGGAGAAATTCTTTTTGTTAATCAAAAACCAACTTTAATTCCTGATAACAAAAAGTTAAATATTGAAGTTGAATTAGAAAATCATTTTGCAAATCTAGTTGATGGACATAAAGTTTTAGTTGACTTAAAAGAACAAATTGGAAATAAAAAATTTAAAGGAATTATTGTTAAAATAATTGGGCATAAAAATGACCCCGATATTGATATTTTAAGTATTGCTTATAAACATAATATAGATTTAGAATTTCCTAAAGAAGTTTTAGAGGAATTAAAAAACATTCCGGAAGAAGTGTTAGATAAAGATAAAGTTGGTCGTGTTGATTTAACTAATGAAGAAATATTTACCATAGATGGTGATGATACTAAAGATATTGATGACGCAATTAGTATTAGTTATAAAGATAATATATATACTTTAGGAGTTCATATTGCGGATGTATCATATTATGTAAGACCTAATACAGCGTTATATAATACAGCATATGAAAGAGGGACATCTTCTTATTTAGCCGATAAAGTTTTACCAATGCTTCCTCACGAATTATCTAATGGTATTTGTTCATTAAATCCTAATGTTGCGAGGCTGGCTATTTCAGTTAAAATGCAAATTGATGAAACAGGTAAAGTATTAGATTATGATATATTTCCATCAATTATTAAAAGTCGTAAACAAATGACTTATAAATGTGTTAATAAAATTTTAGAAGAAAATATAGTTCCTGGTGGTTATGAAGAATTCAAAGGAAGTCTTTTATTAATGCATAAATTAGCCAAAATTCTTCGTAAAAAATTAATTAAGAATGGTTATATTGAATTTGAAATACCCGAACCTAAAATTGTCCAAGACGAAAATGGTAAATGTATTGATATAATAAAAAGAGAACAACATGAGGGCGAAAATTTAATTGAAGACTTTATGATTGCTGCCAATGAAGTAGTAGCAACTCATATTTTTAATATGTCATTACCTTTTATATATCGGGTTCACGGTATGCCTAAACCAGAAAAAGTGACTGACTTTTTAAATCTTTTAAAAATATTAAATATTCATATTAATACTAAAGGGATAGAAACTTCTAGTAAAGAAATGCAAAATATTATGAATGAACTAAAAAAACATAAAGAAGCCCCAATATTATCAAGTATGTTATTACGTAGTATGCAAAAAGCCGTATATAGCACAAATAATATTGGCCATTTTGGTCTTTCTTTAAAAAATTATACGCATTTTACTTCTCCTATTAGAAGATTTCCAGATACAACCGTCCATTTACTTTTAAGAACTTATTTATTTAATAAACAAATAGATAATGAAACCATAGATTATTATAATAGTTATTTAAAAGCCGTAGCGGAACATTCTTCAGAAAGAGAACAAGCCGCAGTTGAGGCTGAAAGAGAAGTCGTAGATATGAAAATGGCAGAATATATGGAAAGTCATATTGGTGAAGAATATGAGGGTATCATAACAACAGTTGCTAATTTTGGATTTTTTGTGGAATTACCTAATTTAGTTGAGGGATTAGTTCATATTAGTACCCTTAATGGTTTTTATAATTATGTTCCGGATTTACTTGCATTAGTTAGTAATGATAAAAAAACAATGTATCGAATTGGTGATACTGTAAAAATTAAAGTAGTAGGTGCTAATAAAGAAGAAAGTACAATAGATTTTGAGGTAGCAAATGGAAATAGTTAATAAAAAAGCAAAATTTGATTATTTTATAGAAAGTGAAATAGAAGCCGGTATTGTTTTAACTGGTACAGAAATAAAATCTTTAAGAAAAGGTTCTGCTGATTTAAAAGATACTTATGTTAGAATTAAAAATAATGAAGCATTTATTATAAATATGTATATTGCTAAATATGATGAGGGTAATATTTTTAATCATGATGAGAGAAGAGAAAGAAAACTATTACTACATAAAAAAGAAATTCAAAAATTAAATGGACTTATTAAAATAGATGGTTATACCTTAATACCTATAAGATGTTATTTAAAGAAAAATTTAATTAAAATAAGTATTGGAGTATGTAAAGGTAAGAAAAAATATGATAAAAGAGAAGCCATTAAAGAAAGAGATTTAAAAAGATTAGAAAGTTAGAAATAAATTATTAGTTTAATAATATATTTAATTAGGAGGAATAAAATGGATAATTTAATTGAATTTATTAGTAATAATTATGCTTGGTTTTTAACAATAACAATTCTTCTTTTATTTGCATTAGTTGGGTATATATATGATACCAAAAGAAGTAAAAATGATTTAATTGCTAAAAATGAAGAAGAAATGAATGAAATGGATTTAGAAAATATTACAGTACCTGAAGGTAAAAGTTTATCAGATATGGTAACCAATTCTAAAAATTTTAATCCTGAAACAAAAGGAGTAGAATTAACTGATGCCTCTATTTTAAATGATACAAATAATCAGGTACAACCAACTAATCAAAATAATAATCCAACGAGTAATGTGTAATTTAGTCCTTTGGGACTTTTTATTTTGTAAAAAATTTGCTATAATAAATGAGCATAGATTAAAGGAGTGTATTTATGAACCTATCTTTTATATGGGGTATTTGTACAAAAGTAATTGATATCAGCATAGTTTGGTTGGCTTTTTATTATATTTTAAAGAATGTTAAAAATAATATTAAAATGGTTTTAATAGTTAAAGGAGTAGTAATCATTTTAGTAATTAAAATTTTAAGTGATTTATTAAATCTTTATACCGTAGGTGTTTTACTAGAATATTTAGTTGCTTGGGGACCTTTGGCTATTATAGTTATCTTTCAACCAGAAATTAGAAGTGTTTTAGAGTCAATAGGAAGAACGCAACTTTTAGGAAGACATAAAATATTAACTGTTGATGAAAGAGAAAAAGTTGTTTTTGAAATTATGAAATCAGTTGAATATTTCAAAAAAAATCGTATTGGGGCACTTATAGTTATTGAAAGAGAAATTTCTTTACAAGAATATATTGATAATTCAACAAAAGTTTATGCCGATTTATCTGATGATTTACTAGAAACTATTTTCTTTCCTAATTCGCCAATGCACGATGGGGGCGTAATAATTCAAGGAGATAGAATTACTTGTGCTGGTTCTGTTTTTAAAACTAGTATGAACCCAAGTATTTCTAAAAGACTAGGTACTCGTCATAGAGCGGCTTTAGGCATTGCTGAAGAAAGTGACGCAATTGCTTTAGTTGTATCAGAAGAAAATGGTCGTATATCAATTGCATGCAATAATGAACTTAATTATAATTTAACTTTAGATGAATTTAGAATGAAATTAATTGATGAATTAAATCCAAAGACTGAAGTATTCTTTGAAGCCGAAGAAAATGAAAGTGGTGAAGAAAATGAGTAAATTTTTAAAAAAGATTGGTCGAATTATCTTTACCATTATTGATTCATTTATGAAATTTATTGATAAAATAATTATTATGCCAATTAGTAGATTAGTTTATAATATTTCTAAATCTCTAGGAGGTAATAATACAAGTTTTAATAAATTATTAAATCATCCAAGATTTTTAATCATCATTTCATTAGTATTTGCAATTATTTGTTTTTTACTTATAGATAATAAAGTAATTAATTTAGTTAATAATGAAGCCGAAATTATTAATGATGTACCAGTTAAAGTAATATTTAATGATGAAGCATTTGTAGTAGAAAATGTTCCCGATACAGTTAATATAACAATTGCTGGTCGAAAAAGTGATATTTATTTAGCCAAACAACTTGGAGAATTTGGTGTTGAACTTAATTTATCTAAATATAAAGAAGCCGGTAGTTATAGAGCATATTTTACTTATTCTAAATCAATTGATTCCGTAGATTATATTTTATCTCCTGCTTATATAAATGTTGATATTGAAGATAAAGTAAGCGAAAGAAAAAGTGTGGAATATGATTTAGTAAATATGGATAAATTAAATAATAAATTAAGTGTTTCTGATGTATCTATTGATTCTAGTGAAGTAGTTGTTAAAGGAAGTCAAAAAAATATTGATAGAATATCAACAATAAAGGCTTTAATATCTTTAACTTACACAGAAGATGAAATAAAAGAACATAAAGAATACGCTAATAAAGAAAAATATACGGAAGCCGGTACTTATGAACTTACAAATATTCCATTAGTGGCTTATGATAATAATGGTGAAAAAATTAATAATGTTGAAATAGTTGCAGATAATTTAACCGGTACTTTAGTTCTTTCAAGTTATCATATATCAGTACCAGTAAATGTATTAACAACCGGTACTTTGGCTAAAGGAAAAGCCATTGCATCTATAACAGTTAATGATAGTGCTAACTTTAATATTGATATATATGGACAAGAAGAAGATATTAAAGATATTAAATCTGTACCAGTTTATATAAATGTTGATGGTTTAGGAGCAGATTCAGTTAAAAATTATACTGTTGTTATTAGTAAACCAGTTGGAGTTAGAGAATTAAGTGTTAAGAATGCCACAATTAAAGTTCAATTTGGTGATGAAGAACAAAAAACAATTGAAGTCTTATCTGTCGAGGGTAGAAATAAGGCCGAGGGTTATGATGCCAAAATTGTTCAAAAACCAATAACTGTCCAAGTAAAAGGTGTTAAATCAAATATTGATAATATTGTAGCCAATAAACTAAATCCTTATGTTGATTTATCTGGTTTAGGTGAGGGTTCACACGAAATAGAAATAAAAATTGATAATGATAATCCATTGGTTACATATGTATTTAATACAACAGCAACAGTTAATATAACAAAGCAATAAAAGAAGAGAAATCTTCTTTTTCTTTTGAAAAAGTCTTGACCGGGGGGGGTAATATTTTATAATAATGCCATAAGG